>JAPOZE010000504.1 GCA_026706225.1 Acidobacteriota bacterium | reverse complement strand
TCAGGTCATCCTCGTCAACCTCTCCGGTCGCGGTGACAAGGACGTGGAGTCGGTGGCCTGGATTATCGAGCGCAAGGACGTGCTCTCCGGTTTCTTCTACCTGGCTGCCGTGCTGGTGTGGCTGCGCTTCCTGGAAAAGCCGCAACACTGGCGCTACGGCCTGGCCCTGCTGCTGTTCGCGGCCGGCCTGTTGAGCAAGTCCATCGTGGTGACGCTGCCGGCGGCGCTGCTGATCCTGCAATGGTGGAAGAACAACTGCATCACCGTTCGGGATCTGCGGCGGGTGGCGCCCTTCTTCCTGGTGGCGCTGCTCATCACGGCCCTCGATCTCATCCAATACGGTTCAAGGCACGCTTCCCTGGACCACTCCCTGCCCGAGCGGATGCTCATCGCCTCGCGGGCCTTGTGGTTCTACGCGGGCAAGCTGGTCTGGCCCACCGACCTGACCATCGTCTACCCGCGCTGGGAAATCGGCATCGGGAACCCTTGGGCCTGGCTGACCCTGGCCGGGGCGGCGGCGCTGGCGGCAACGCTGTGGCTCCTGCGCCGCAGGATCGGGCGCGGGCCACTGGCCGGGGCCCTGTTCTTTGCGGTAACGCTGTCGCCGGTGCTGGGCTTCGTGAACTTCGGCTACATGCTGTACTCCTTTGTGGCCGACCGCTTCCAATACTTGGCCGGCATCGGGGTCATGGCGGTCCTGGTCGGGGCCGCCGCGCACGGCGCCGGCCGGCTGCCAAGCCGATTCAAGCCGGGAGCGACAGGGCTTATGGTGGTGGTGCTGGCGCTTCTGGGAACGATGACCTGGCGCCAGACGGGAGTCTACCGGGACAAGGTCGCCTTCTTCAGCCACGTCGTCGCTCTCAATCCCCAGGCGCGCAGCGCTCACTTGAATCTCAGCGTCGCCTTGAACCAGGCGGGCCGTCCGGAGGAAGCCCTGGCCGCCGCCCGCATTGCCGTGGAAAAACGCCCGGATTATGTCAAGGCCCGTAGCCTCCTCGCTTCCGGGCTGATTCAAAAGGGCCTGTTCGTCGAGGCCGAGGAGGTCCTGCGCCGCTCCCTGGAGATCAATGCCGGCGACAGGAGCGCTCGCCGGGAAATGGCCAATTTGCTGCGGGTGCAGGAACGCCGCCAGGAAGCGCTCGAGGCCTACCGGGGGCTGCTCGAGATCGACCCCAACTACGCCCTGGCCCATTCCTATATCGGCGATCTGCTGGTTCAGCTTCAGCGATACGAAGAGGCCGTCGAGCCCCTGAGCAGGGCCCTGAGACTCATCCAGTCGGCACCGTCGGTGACGCCGGACTTGCCGACCGCCCATTCCATTCACGTCCTGCTAGGCACGGCCCTGCGGGAGCTGGGTCGGACCCGGGCGGCCGAGGGGCACTTCCGGCAGGCCCTGGCGCTCAGCCCGCGCAACATGGCCGCGCTCGAACAGGTGGCGGCGGCGGAATTCAGGCGGAGGCGTTACCGTGAGGCGCTGGAGCTGTATCGGAGGCAGTTGGAGATCGATCCCGACAAGGCAGCCACGCACGTCAACGTCGGCGCGGCCCTGTTTTACCTGGACCGGGCGGAAGAGGCCATCCGGAGCTTGGAACGGGCTCTGGAGCTGGACCCGACGTTGGAGACGGCCAGAGAGAACCTGGAGGCCATGCGGAAGGCGGTAAAGTAGCGCGTTTGAAAAAAGAGTTATCCACGAAGACACACGAAGGACCACGAAGTCACACTAAGGGGTCCAGCGAGGACCGAAGGGTTTGCCTCTCAATTCACCAACCGCTTCCATTCCAGCTTTCCGTGACTGCCGAAGTTGATCAGGATGCCTATTGGGAAGCCGGTTCCCTTGAGATAGTTGAGAAGCTGGGCCGTCTCGGTTACGGACAGATGAGAAAGCGCCTTGATTTCAACAATGATCCGCTCAAAGCAAACTAGGTCGGCAAAGTACTGTTTCTTCAGAACCAGGCCCTTATACCAAACGGAGATCGGATGTTGAGCGACAAAAGGGACGTTCCGGGTTGTCAACTCGATTTCCATGGCTTCCTGGTAGATCGATTCCAGGAAACCCGGGCCAAGCTCACGATGCACGTCCATCGCAGCGCCGACAACGGCATACACTTCTTCCTTCAAAATCAAATCCGACACTGCTGCCTCTGAGGGATCTTCGACGCCGGATGGGAGCAGGCACAAACCCCTTCGTGCCTTTCTTCGTGTGACTTCGTCGTCCTTCGTGTGTCTTCGTGGATTTCTCTTTTTGACCCCGTCTCGAATTAACGCAACGCGATCGGGCGCATGGTGAAGCCGGCGGTGCTGCCCTTGATCTTGTTGGTGGCGGCGATGTAGCAGAACTCGTACACCCGGTCGGCGGCCAGGTCCTCCAGGTAGTGGAACTCGGCCACGTGCACCCCCTGCTCCACCAGCAGGTACTCGTGGACCGGGATGAAGCTGGTGCTTCCGGGCGGCGCCGGGCCCACCTCCAGCCCGGAGGTGTCGGATCCCACCATGATGGCCCCCTTCTCTTCCACCAGCCACTTGGCGGCCTCTAGGTTGATCCCGGCCGAGTCGTGGGCCCCGATCTTCTTGTGGTCGCCGCCGGCTTCTCCCCAGTAGCGCAGGGTCCCGGTGCGCACGAAGACGGCGTCTCCGGGCTTGAGCTCGGTGCGCTGCTTCTCCAGGGCGGCCTCGAGGTCGCTGGAACCGATGGCGGTCCCTCCCGGCAAAGCCTCGACTCCCCGATGCCCGGCCACGTCGATCAGGACTCCCCGGACCACGATGGGGGGGATGGTGGAGGCGTCGGCCTTGCGGATGCCGAAGTTGCCGCCCCACTCAGCCTCCGTGAAGCCGTTGTACCAGTGGTCGTCCTCCCCGGTGGTGATGTGGCCCAGGCTGTCGATCTGGGTGGCCACGTTGTCGTTGATGAAGAGGGCGCAGCTATGCCAGGCCAGTTCGGCGGGATTGACCGAGGGCGCCGTGAAGCCATGGTCCTGCTGGCGCTTGACTCCCTCGGGGGTGCGAAAGGAGATGATCTCGCCCGGGGAGTGGCCCGGCCACTTGTAGGAGGTGCGGTCGTAGTCGATGCCCAGGTCGTAGATCTTGCCCTTCTTGACCAGGCCGATGGCTTTCAGCACCGATTGGGGGGTCATGGCGTTGAGAGAACCCACTTCGTCATCCTTGCCCCAGACCCATCCCCAGCCCCGGCCTTTCTTCCATCCCTTCAGCTCATCGCCTGAGGGTTCGGCCAAGGTCCAGGCCGTCCATCCGAGCAACAGGGTGCATGCTGCGACCAGGGCCGGCAGCCAACGGGTCAATATGGTTTTGTGTTTCATCCTCTCCTCCCGGAAGTTCGTGGTACGAGCGCAGTTTTTCCCTGAGAATCTATCGGAGAGGAGGGAGTATTTCAAGGGGGAGAGGGTGGCAGGGTTGGCGGTACTGCGGAAAGGTGCTGTCGCCGAGTTGTGGCTCGGACTGCCCCCCACCGCATCGGCCGTCGCCTGGCGGCTCGGCTTCTGCGACTCTCCCTCAAGGGGGGAGTGATTCTCGGGGGCA
>JAPOZE010000100.1 GCA_026706225.1 Acidobacteriota bacterium | reverse complement strand
CACGAGACGTGAAAGGCGGGCAGCAGCAATGAAGAGAGTGTTTCTTCCTCTGATTCTCGCGGCGGCCGCCGGACCGGCCGCCGCCATCCAAGCGCAGGGCTCCAATCCTCCAGGCGGCGGCGAAACCAGGGCCGAGTACACAGTGAAGCTGAATCCCTCAGAGCGCCGGGGAACGGTCGCTCCCGGGATCTTCGGTCACATGGTGGAGATGATCGGCACGACCATATACGACGGCATCTGGGTGGGCGAGGACTCCAGCATCCCCAATGACGGCGGCTTGCGGCTCGACACCATCGAAGCCTATCGCCAACTCCGCGCTCCCGCGTTTCGCTGGCCGGGGGGCACCATTGCCGACACCTACCGGTGGAAGGACGGGATCGGACCTCGATCCCAACGTCCCCGCATCATGAACTTCTGGCAAGAGGTTGAACCCAATTCCTTTGGAACCGACGAGTTCCTGCGGTGGTGCGCCGCCATCGGCGCCGAACCGGTCATCCAGACCAATATCGGCACGGGAGACCCCAGTGAGATCCTGTCCTGGATGGAATACGCCAATGGCACTCACGACACCCAGTATGCCGAATTGCGGCGGAAGAACGGCCACCCCGAACCCTACGGGGTCAAGTACTGGACCATCGGCAATGAGACCAGCTATCACTGGACGCCCGAACTCTACGCCATCCAGGTGCGCCGCTACGGTTTCTACATGCGTCAGTATTTCAGGGACGCCAAGATCATCATCAACGGGGAACAGGACACCGACTGGATCGACCGGCTGCTGCAGGCGCTCCGCGACCGCCTCGAGCTGTTCGACCTGATTTCGGTTCAGTGCTACATCAAGCCGGCTCTTGCCGCCGAAAGCCAAGCCGCCGACACCTACGCCCTGCTGGCCGACGTCGAGCGGTGCCAAGAAGAGATCGATCGCGCGGCCAAATCGATCGACCGCTGGATCGGGGACCGCAAGGACATCGGCATCATGCTCGACGAGTGGGGCTCCTGGCACAAGGAGATCGATCCCGTTCAATCCTTTCCGGTGGAGATTTCAGGAAAGGACTGGGCACAGCCGGACACCATGCGCGACGCACTCATGGCGGCACGCATGCTGCACGGGTTCATGCGCAGAGCGAAACGTCTGCGCCTGGCCCATCTGACCGAATCCATCAACATCATTCATAACGTCATTAAGACCCGCGGTCCCAAGCTGGTTCGGACTCCCACCTACCATGTCTTCGATCTGCTCAAACACCATATGAACATGGATGTCGTCGGGGTGGACGCAACCATCGGCGCCTTCGGGTTTGTGGACGAGGGCCGGACCCGCTCGCTGCCCGACCTGGACATCGTGGCTTCCGCCAACAGTGACTCGAGCCGGTTCGTCGTCTCCGTCGTCAACCCCCACCTGAGTCGCGAGCAGACCGTCCGATTGAACCTTGAGGGCGCCCGGCGGCTGCAGCCTGCAGCGACCGTGCTGACCGCCTCAGGTCCCCTGGAAATCAATGATTTTCAGGCGCCCCATCGAATCAAGCCGGCCGTCGCGAATGTCGGCGGACAGGGCGGAGAGTGGACCTTGTCGTGCCCGCCGTTTTCCCTAACGCTGGTTCGATTTACGGCGGCGGGATCGTAGAAGCGGCCCGGTGCGGATTTCTAATTCGTGGGAGCTGCAGATGGATTGGCCCCTTCCCCGGCTGACTTCAGCGGCGCCAGATCTCCTGGGACGGGCGAGAAAATCGGGTCGTCGGCCCTCCACGGTGTGCGGCAGGGCTGGCCACTCCGATAAAGAACCAGATTCTCCTGAAGCAAGGCAGCCAGATCCGCGCGGCCGCCCTGCTTGACTTCGTTCATCATTGCTTGCTGGACTTGCAGGGCTCTATTGTATTGCCCGCTCATTGCCAGAGCCATTGCCAGTGTCTCGAAATGCTCGAAAGCCACTTCATTTTGTGATTTTAAGACGCCCTCCAGGAGCTTCAGAGCCATGCGTCCATCGTTGGCCGTGCTTTGGGGCGAAGCTGCCAGTAGACGCGCCAGGGCATGGGTGATATCGATGTCCTCCGGCAGAGCCTTGTGGCTCGTTTCCAGAAGCGTTCGCGCAGCCTGAAAACGGCCCAGCTTCACCAACGTCATGGCCTGCATGAATCGGGCAAAGGCGTGGCTGGGATTCAGTTCATTGACTCGGCCGTAGTGCTCCCCGGCCTGCGCCATTTTCCCCAGTCGCATCAACAGATTCGCCGCATTGAAATGAGCGTTCTCGAAACCGGGATCCAGTTCGACGGCATTTCGATAGTGCTCCAGAGCCTTCGGATAGGCTTTCTGCAGGGTGTAGACCAATCCCAGATTGTAGTGAAGCCTGGGATTGCCCGGCGAAAGCCTGAGCGATTCCCGATACTTGGACAAGGCTCCATTGACGTCTCCCAGTTGAAGCAGCGCCGTACCCAGGTCCATGTGGGCAATCGGTTCTTGCGGATCGGCGGCCACCATTTCGCGGAAAGCCTCGACGGCGTCCACAAAACGCCCTTCACTCAATGCGACCGTGCCCTGACTCCAAAAAAACTGCTTGCCCGTCCTGACATTTCGGAGCTCTTCCATCAGCGGGTCCGGATATTCCGGGGTCTTGTTCCCGCGCTTCTTGAGATGTTCCCGCGCTTTCTCCAGATCCCCGGTCTGCCGGTAGGCCATGGCCAGCGGATAGTGGATGCTGCTGGCTTCCGGTTGCATCGAGACGGCGGTTTCGAAGTACTCGATGGCCTCCTCAGGATCGTTTCGGGAAAGAGAGATTTTGCCCAGCCCCACCAACGCCGAGGCTGACGACGGATACGGGTCGCGGGAGATGGCCTCCTTGAAGAGCGGCTCGGCCAGGTCCGGACGATTCAGGTTCAGTTGCGCCTGGGCCAGATGCAGCAGTGTCGGGAGATCATCGGGTTCGATGGCGGCGGCGCGCCGGTAGTGCTCGACAGCTTGCTGCAGGTCCCCTTGGCTTTCCAACAGGCGGCCCAGCAGATAGGCCCAGCGAAAATCCTTCGGCTTCAGGACCAGCGCATTCCGGTAGCAGGCTTGGGCGGCCTCGGTGAAATCATAGGCGTGGTAAAGCCTCCCCAGCCCGCCGAAAGCATCAGCCCGAGCCGAATCGGGAACTTCGACCGCCGAGACCTTGGCCGCCAACTTGGAACGCTCCGCTTGAAGTTGCTCCCGAATCAGCCGCTCGACGGCATTGAGGTCGGGATGGGGAACGGGGGTCAAATCTCCGGCGGCGGATTCCTGAAGCGCGGCCGGTACGGCTGCGGCATGGCCACCGGCCACACCCAGGAAAACCAGAGCCAGTGTCAGCCTGGCCTGCGCTGGGAAGACTCCCCTGCCGTTTGCCACGAACCGGAACATTGCCGGAAGAATACCACCGGAGGGAATGGAGGGGCGGTTTGGCGACGGCTGTCCACGTGCTCTGGACACAGGTCCGCCGCGCGGGAATCGAACTTGCCAGACTCCCTAAAAAAGAAGATCCTATCGATTTAACGGGGTTCGGAGAACCACCCCGTTAAATCGATAG
>JAPOZE010000621.1 GCA_026706225.1 Acidobacteriota bacterium | reverse complement strand
CACGATCCGACCACACCACCCTCCCCACGGCTTGGCCGAACAGTTACCTCCGCCATCGTCCCGAATAGTCCAGTAGAATCCTGTTCAATTAGAGGGATATAATGAGGGAACTGTAGCGGGATGATTCATAGTAAGTCCATTATTATTAACACTTTGTATTCGAGAGAGTGCAGGTCGTGCAGCATGACTGCTTCCAGCTCTTCGTCGCTCAAGCGGCATACGGCCTCTTCCGGCAATAAGACCGTGGGCTTCCGGATGCCCCAGAGTCCTGCTTCGCTGACATTCGCTGAAACGACCATTTCAACGTCCTGTTTCAACCTAAGCCAGGAGCGGACGCGCTTCAGAATCTCCGTTTCCCTGGAAGAGACGAGCCCAAAGCTGGTCTTGACGGCCCAGGCTACGCTCAAAGCGCCTCTGGCCCATCGAACGACAAAGAACGCAAATCCTGTCAGCCAAACCAGCGTGAGCGTGCAATACAGTTCGTTGTGGGCGGCGGACACCGGCTGAGCCGCAACGGGCTGGCTCACCAGTAAGGGCCTCAGGACTTCATAGAAGGGTCTTCCCGGATCGGAAGCCGGAGCCCCATCGGTTGCTTGTTCCAGGGGTGGAGGGGAGAGGGATGGCGCCGCGGAAGGCATTTCCGATACCAGCCACGCCAACAGGACCGAGGGAATGAGCAGCTTGACCGCGGCCAGAAGCCAGATCCAGTAACGAGTGCTTGCCGGCGCCCGCTTGAGCAACCGGACACCCAATGCCAGCAATCCGACAAAGAGAGTTGCCTCCCAAAGGTGGACCAAAACGTTTGGCCACAGCCAGGAAGACCACTCCGCCAGCCACGGGTGCGTGATCATGAGAAACTGTGCTCCTCGCTTGCTCGCCGACGCCCTACCCAGGAATCACTCGGGCTTCGGATCCCCGGTCTTGGCGCTTTCTTGCCGGGCCTTCCTTGCCTTGAGCATCCTTTCCAGGTCCCTCAAGTCTTCCAAAGTCAGTTGGCCTGTTTCCACCAGAAGGGACATCACGGGCCGGGGAGAACCGCTGAACAACTCCAGAAAATCGCTCACCAGGCGGCGGTAGGCCTGCGTACGGGTGATGACCGGGACGAAAACATAAGCATTTCCGATCTTTCGCTGTTTCCGCACGGCTCCCTTTGCCTCCAGGCGAAAGACCAGGGTCTGGACCGTCGTATAGGCGAGGGTCTTCCTCACGGGGAGCTGCTCCAGTATTTCCCTGATGGACGCCCTGCCCAGTTTCCAGAGTGCTTCCATCGCCTTGAGCTCAAGCGGCGACAGTTTGATATT
The DNA here is from genome assembly GCA_026706225.1 of Acidobacteriota bacterium. The sequence continues at coordinate 2,241 of JAPOZE010000621.1, read as the reverse complement.
GTTCCTCGGAGTCAAGATCACCTCCTTTGTTTATATGAGATACAAGTACAAATCCCCTCATATGTAGTTGTTGTCAACCCAAAATCTCTCCAGGTGTCAGTCTTCGAGTGAAGATCTCCTGCACAGGTTCGTTGGAACGTTTCCGGAGTCCTGCGAGTGAAGTCCTCTGTAGGGGGAATCGGCGGCGAAGAGGGCCAGGTGCGGGCGCGCTCCTGGGCAGCCCGAACCCCACGCCCACCCCCCGCCTACCGGCCGCTGGCTATCCGCAGGGGGTGGTGGAGCCGGTAGTGCCAGGCCAGCACGTCTCGGCCGAAGTCGCCGTCGAAGTCTCTCCAGACGGAGTGGCTGTGGTTGTTGTTGTTCTGGGTGTTGTCGTATTCGATCAGGAAGGAAGGGGCCTGCACCCGGTAGTAGTCGCCGGCTCCCGGCTTGACCGAACCCGCCCAGGCAAAGAAGAGCTGGTCGGGAGGGGTCTTCCTGGCCTTTTTCATCCGTCGCTCGGCCACCTCGTCCGGAAGGATGTTGGCATATTCACCGATCAGGGCCATCAACCGATCCATCTGCGCGGCGGTCATTTCCGAGGCCGGCAACCCCGACGGCTGGCCCTCCAGCTTTGCTCGCGAATCGGCCTTGGTGAGGACATCGGGATAGGCCTCCTCGGCCACCATCGCCTTGCCGAGCTGCCTGGCGTCCAGGGAGCGGACCAGGGCTCGCGCCATGTCCTCCTCCTTGGCCAGGGCTCTCATGCCCTGGTAGCGGCCCGCCAGCACCCGGTGGGGGTTGGCTCCCAGGAAGGTGGGGCTGGCCGAAACCAGGCGACCCTCCTTGAAGGTGAAATTCAGGGAAATGTGGTGCCCCTCCACCCGGAAGCCCCAGGTCCCCTCCAGCGACGGCTTGCCGAAAACACTGAAGTAGTACTTGTCGATGTCCCGGTTTCCGGTGGTGTCCTTCTCCAGCACTCGAAGGATCTCCTCCAGGGTCTGGACCGCCATCACCTTGGCGAATCCGGCCTGGCTCAGGCCGGCCGCCAGCAGAGCGTCGGCCAGGCGCCGCTGCTCGGGCGCCATGCCCTTGTAGTTCACCCCTTTTCGGGCGTAGCCGTACTCCCTGGCGAAAGCGCTGTCGGGGAAGAAGTGCCACACCGTCCGGGTCTGGTGGCTGAAGTCGTAGACCACCTTGGCCCGCTGCTCGTCCGAGAGCGAGTTCACAAACCGGGTGGCGGTTTCATACAGGACCGTCTCGGTCCTGGTCCGGTGGTGGGCCGCCACAAGGGCCAGGGCGCAAACCGCCAGCGCGCAGAGTCGGAAAGTCGTGGGCTTGGTCATGCCACCCTCCTGGTGTTGTCGGTTGAGTTTCCTGAATCATACTCCAAGCGGGACGCCGATCCTAGCCCCCCTCACTCCCTGGCCTGCTGGAGGTAGCTCTTGACCGCCGGGCCCAGCACCGACTCCAGGGAGATGGCGATGAAGCGAGCCCCTTTTTGCCGCCACTGACGGGCGGTCTCCAGGTTGCGCACCATGAGTCCCAGGGCCACATCTGTGGGGGCCACGGCGTCGGCGATGCGCTGCATGGCTGCCTGGACCTCGGGGTGCTGGGCCTGCCCCGGCAGGCCCAGTGACTGGGACAGATCGGAAGGCCCGATGAAGACCACGTCGATTCCGCCCACCTTGAGGATTTCGGGCAGGTGGTCCACCGCCCGGGCGGTCTCGATCTGGAGCACCACCAGGGTCTCGGCGTTGGCCTGTTCCGTGTACTCCCCCAGGGACCGGGTCTGTCCGTAGTCGGCGGCCCGCACTCCCGCCAGACCGCGAATTCCCAGAGGTTGGTATTTCACCGAGCGAACGGCGGCCTCGGCCTCGGCCGCCGTCTGCACCCAGGGCACCAGCAGTCCCTGGGCTCCGGTGTCCAGAAACCTCAGGATGATGGGCTGCTGATTGGTGGTGACCCGAACGATGGGCGTCACCCCCCGCAACTCCGCCGCCCGCGTCATGTTCTCGCAGTCCCGCGGCTCCACCGTCCCGTGTTCGGCGTCGAAGACCAGAAAGTCCCAGCCCTGATATCCCAGGAATTCAATCAGCCCCGGATCGGGATAACGCACGAAACTTCCGTAGACGGTCTCACCGGCCTTCAACTTGGCTTTGGTTGTGTTCTTCTGCAAAAAAGCACTCCCTCTGATCTATCCTGCCTGCCCGGACCGGTCGATGACGCCGGCCGTCTCGCATTTCATCCAGGAACAACGAC
>JAPOZE010000661.1:554-3548 GCA_026706225.1 Acidobacteriota bacterium | reverse complement strand
GTGTGACGTACCCGATCCTGCCCGCGTGCCGGCCCCGGTTCCTGTGGGCCGCGGCCTTGATTCCCGGCCTGCTGGCGGCAACGGGCTGGACCCAGACCTGGCGGCAGGCGCAGCCCGGCTACTGTCTCCAGTTTCCCCGCGACCATGCCAGCCACCCCGAGTACCGGATCGAGTGGTGGTACTACACGGGAAACCTGGCGGACAGCGGCTCGAGGCGGTTCGGCTTCCAGCTCACCTTCTTTCGGGCGGGCGTCCGGAACCGGCCGGAAAACCCCTCCCGCTGGGCGGTGCGAGACCTCTTCATGGCTCATCTGGCTCTGAGCGACCTGGAGACCGGCGGCTTTCGCTTTGCGGAACGGTTGAATCGGGCCGGGCCGGGATGGGCCGGCGCCGCTACCGAAACCTACCGCGTCTGGAATGAGAGTTGGGAAGCCGCGCTCGACCGCGACGGACGCCACCGGCTCCGCGCCCGGGACCGGGACTTCGGGATTGACCTGGAGCTGGAACCCGGCCGGAAACCTCTCCTGCACGGCCAGGCCGGATTGAGCCGGAAAGGAGCTCAGGACGGGAACGCCTCTCACTACTATTCTCTGACGCGCATGCCCACGCGCGGCCGAATCTGGGTTGACGGCCAGGAATTCGACGTCAGCGGGCTGAGCTGGATGGATCATGAATTCGGCACCAGCTTTCTGGAGCCGGAACAGATCGGGTGGGACTGGTTCGCCCTCCAGTTGGACAGCGGCCAGGACCTGATGCTGTTTCAAGTGCGGCGGTCCGACGGGCGACTCGATCCTCACGCCGGCGGGACGCTGCTGGAGGACTCCGGGCCATCCCGCGTCCTGGGCAGGTCGGACTTCACCATGGAACCGGTGAGGACCTGGCAGTCTCCCCACAGCGGAGCTCGCTATCCGATCCAATGGCGCCTGAACCTTCCCGGCCAGGGGCTCAGCCTGACGGTGACCGCCGCCCAACCGGACCAGGAGCTGCGCACGCCGCGCTCCACCCAGGTCACCTATTGGGAGGGCGCGGTCGTGGTGACCGGCACCCGGGGCGCCGATCCGGTTGCAGGCCGGGGATACCTGGAGATGACCGGCTACGCCGGCCAGTCGATGAGCGATGTGTTTCGGGGAGGCAGTGGAGAGTGAAGAGTGGAGAGTGGAGAGTGGTTAGCCGGAACCTGACCGGGCGGGCGGACAAGTCGCAAGTGGCGAGCCCATAGGTCATAAACCCAGCCTAAATGCGAAACGAAAACACTCCAATACTTCAGGCTGTGAATATTCGGCGCACCTTTCCGGGAGTCGTGGCTCTCGGGGGGGTATCCCTGGATCTGTGTGCGGGCGAAGTGCACGCCCTGGTGGGCGAGAACGGCGCCGGCAAGAGCACTCTGATCAAGATCATCTGCGGAGCCCTGGCTCCCGACTCCGGAAAGTTGTTCTTCCGGGGACGCCAGGTGCGCTGGCCCACGCCGGTAGCCGCCCGCGCCCAGGGGATGGTCACCGTCCACCAGGAGCCGGAGCTCTTCCCCACCCTTTCGGTTGCCGAGAACATGGCGCTGGCCGGCGGGCTGCCGCTGCGGGGCACGGGACTGGTGGATTGGAACCGGGTGCACCGCCAGGCCCGGGAGACGGTTCGGCAGATCGGGGAGAGGATCGACGTCCGCCAGCCGGCCTCCCGACTCAGCGTGGCTCACCGCCAGATGATCCAGGTGGCGGCAGCGATCCTGCAGAACGCCAAGGTGGTAGTGCTGGACGAGCCCACCAGCGCCTTGAGCGGGGAGGAGGCCCGCTGGCTGTTCCAACAGATCGAGCGCTTGAAGGCGGGCGGGGCCGGAATCCTCTATATCTCCCATCGCCAGGAAGAGATCTTTCGCCTGGCCGATCGCATTACCGTCCTGCGGGACGGCCTCAAGGTGTGGACTCGCGCCAGGCAGTCCGTCGGTCCCGAGGAGACCATTGAGGCCATGGTCGGGCGGCCGGCCTCGACCCTGGCAGCCTCTCCCTCCGGCCGGGCAAGCTCCCGCGCCACTAGGGAGGGTCCCGTCCGCTTCCAGGTCAGCGGGTTCACCGACCGGGGCGGGCGCTTTCGACATCTCGATCTCAAGGCCCGATCAGGTGAAATCGTGGGGATTTATGGCCTGGTGGGGGCCGGGCGCAGCGAGTTCGCCCGGGGCGTGTTCGGTCTGAGGCCCGCCGAGGGCCTGGTCCGGATAGACGGCAGCCGGTGCGAGATCGGCCGGCCCCGGGAGGCCCTCAACGCCGGGATCGCCTACGTCCCCGAGGACCGCCTGAGCCAGGGGCTCTGCCTGGGGCTGCCCGTTCGCTCCAACGCGGTGCTGTCGACCCTGAGGCGCTGGACCCGCGGCCTCTTGGCCAGCAGGACCCGTGAGCAGCAGGCCACCCGCCAGGTCTCCGACCGGCTGGAGGTGCGCTACCGATCCACCGAACAGCCGATCCAACAACTGTCGGGCGGCAACCAGCAGAAGGTGGTCCTGGGGCGCTGGCTGCTGGCCCAACCCAAGGTGCTCATTCTGGACGAGCCCACCCGCGGCGTGGACGTGGGAGCCAAGGCCGAAATCCACCGGCATTTGCGCCACTTGGCTCGGGAGGGTTGCGCCATCCTCCTGATCTCATCGGAACTGCCCGAGATTATGGAACACTCCGACCGGGTGGTGGTCTTTCGCGAGGGAGAAACCGCCGGGGAGTTCGATCCCCGCCAGACCAGCCCCGCCCGGGTAGCCGCCCTGGCGCTGCCCCGGCAGAGTACGGAGGGGGCGGCCGCCGAGACTCGATCCGGCGAATCCCGGTTTCGGGGACGGTCCTTCAACGAACTGGCGCTACTGATGTGCGTGGCGGGGCTTGGCCTGTGGCTGACGGTTTCCACCGAGGGCTTCAGCCTGTTGAACCTGCTGACCCACGCCTCCCTCTGGGCCGTTCTGGGCTTGGCCGCCGGCTCGGTCATCGTGGGCCGGGGAATCGACATTTCGATCGGCTCGAG
>JAPOZE010000661.1:0-544 GCA_026706225.1 Acidobacteriota bacterium | reverse complement strand
GGCTCGATGGTGGCGCTGTCGGCGGCCTGCACCGCCATGGTCCTGAAGCTGCCCTATTCGCCCGAGGTGCTGATTCCCGTCGCAATCCTGGCAGGACTCCTGGCGGGAACGGCGGCTGGGGTTCTGAATGCGGTTCTGGCGCTGATTGGAGGGCTGCACCCCATCGTGGTGACCCTGGGGACCCTGACCATCTACCGCGGATTGGTGATCGCCATGCTGGGGGGGAGGCCCATGACCGGACTGCCTCCCGAGTTCGGCAGGCTGGCCATCGATCCGGCAACCGGTTTCCGGGGCGCAGTGGCGGTGGCGGCCCTGGTCGTCCTGCTGGTCTATCTCTGGATGGCCCACACCCGCAGTGGCCGGCAGGTCTACGCGCTGGGCTCGTCCCCCCGGGCCGCCGGCCTGCTGGGTCTTTCCAGGGCGCACCTCTGGCCGGTCACCTTCGGCCTGGGTGGGCTGCTGGCCGGAGTGGCCGGAGTTCTCCAGCTTTCCATGGGCCAGCAGATGCAGGCCCGCCTGGGGGCCGGCTGGGAGCTGAGCGCCA
>JAPOZE010000385.1:597-3555 GCA_026706225.1 Acidobacteriota bacterium | reverse complement strand
TGGGGGAGCTGGCGGCGGGCGCGCTGGTGCCGAGCGTGCCGCCGGGCTCGCTGCTCATCGTGCTGGCGCTGATCGGCACCACGGTGGTTTCCTACAACCTGTTTCTGCACGCCAGCACCGCCCTGGAGCAGTGGCCCGACGCCGGGCGAAAGGACGCCAACGTGAAGGAGGCGCGGCTGGATACCTTGGTCTCGGTAACCCTTGGCGGTCTGGTCACCGCCTCGGTGCTGATCACCGCCATGCCCCTGCAGGGTCTGGGGGTGGAGGTGAGCGCAGCCACGGTCGGCCAACGGCTGGAGCCGGTCCTGGGTCCGGCAGCACCGGCGCTGTTCGCTGCCGGCCTGTTCGCCGCCGGGCTGACCTCGTCGATCACCGCGCCTCTGGCCGCCGCCTACGCCGTCTCCGGCGCCTTCGGCTGGCCGCCCGACCTGCGAAGCGCCCGGCTGCGGCTGCTGGGCGGGTTCGTGCTGGTTACCGGCGTGTTGTTCGGCGTGTTTGCCGGCGGCTCGCCCTATCGGGTGATTGTCCTGGCGCAGGCGGCCAACGCTCTTTTCCTGCCGGTGGTGCTGGTGCTGCTGCTGGTCATCGCCAACCGGACCGGGATTATGGGGCGCTTCCGAAACACCCGCCTGACCAACGCGCTCGGCGTGCTGGTGGTGCTGGTGATCGCCGCGCTCTCGGTGGTGCAGTTGGCCCACATTTCGGGCCTGGTGGAGTAGGGCGCGGCCTCGCGGCGCAAGTAACTTTTCTTTGTTTTCAGCCGGCTTTGACCGCGGAAGCGGTTGTTGCCACAGACCAGGAGGGAACAGTCCATGAACAGTAGCCGAAACCCGGATTCCGCCGATTCTTCCTACACCATGGGTTACAGTGACGAGTTCCTGCAATTGCTCGACCGCCGCAATGCCGAGACCAACGCCGCCCACCTGCTGGCCCACCTCAAGCCCGGAATGCGTGTTCTCGATCTGGGTTGCGGTCCGGGAACCATCTCGATGGGGTTGGCCAAGGCGGTAGATCCTGGAGAGTTGCACGGCATCGACATGGAAGAGTCTCAGATCGAGATAGCCCGGGCCGCCGCCGCCGCGGGCGGGCACCGCAACGCGCTCTTCCGGACGGGCGATGCGACCCGGCTTCCCTATGAGGACGGTTCGTTCGATGCCGCCCACTGTCACGCGCTCCTCATGCACGTCCCCGACACCGACGCCGTCCTGGCCGAGGTGAAACGGGTTCTGAAGCCGGGAGGCCTCATCTCGGCGCGCGAAATGATCGGTTCCTCGTCCTTTTCCGAACCCGCTTTCGAGGCCCTTGCCGATGCCTGGGTGACCTTCTCCAAGCTTCTCGAGGCCAACGGGTCCCATCCGGAGATGGGCAGGGAGCTGCCGAGAAGATTTCTTGAGGCCGGATTCTCGGTGATCCACGGAAGCGCTTCGTTCGAATACTTCGGCACGCCCGAGGACGTTGCCTTCTACCACTCCTTTTCCGTCAGTTGGTTCTTTGCCCCGAAAATCGTCGAGGCCGCCGTCAAGCACGGCCTGGCGACTCAGGAGAAGTTCGACAACTGGCGCCGCCTGCTGGATCAATGGAAGGATTCACCGGGCGCCGTCTCCGCCATCGCCTGGGGAGAGGCGGTCGGCCGGAAGCCGTAGGGCCTCCCGGTTCTTGTGCTGAGCATTGCGGCCCATCGGTCGGGCCGCCCAAGCCCCGCCGAGACATCACCCGACATTCACTCCGCTTGAAAGGGCGAGCGATCTGCAGAGATCCGCCGTGCTGGGATCAGTGTCGGTCAAAGCTTCAGCCGGCATACGATGCCGACGTCGTCGCAGTACCAGAGGACGCCGTCGCGGATGGTCATTCCATGAGGCAGGGGGTCGTCGTCGGCGAGCTGTATCTTCTGGAGGATCTCGCCGGATGTGGGATCGTGTCTGAAGAAGGCGTTGAGGTTGGTGTCGGTGCACCAGAGGGTGTCGCCTTCCCAGCCGATGCCGTGGGGGCGGTTGCCGATGGTGGGGAAGCGCTGCTCGACGATCCAGCTTTCGGGGTCGATGCGGTAGATCATTCGGGACGGCGGCACCGCCGCCCACAGCTTGCCCTCCCGCCACTCCAGGCCGTGAGCTCCGGTCGCGGGACGGGGCTGAGCGGGGGCGGGCGTTGCGCTCGCAGGCTCCGGGGGAGGGGCCAACGGGCTTCGGCGGCCGGGGGGATCGGAGGGCATCCTGTAGATCACGCCGGCGCCCGGTGTGAAGTGCTTGGCAAGGGTCTTGCCGCTGGAGGCGTCGGCGCGGATAAGCTCCCGGCTGTAGGTCGACGCTATCCAGATGGCCGTCCCGTCGAAGGTGATTCCGCTGGGATGGACGGCCTCGGTATCGAACCCCCGCAGCACCGTTCCGTCCCTGTAGTTGACGAGGTGGGCGCGGGCGTCTTCCCCATCGATGATCCACAAGCCCTCGTCGGTGGCCTGCAGGCCGTTGGGGTAGGGCCCGGGGCTCTTGAAGACGGTCTCCACGCGGCCGGCCTCCCGAACCGGGATGTTGCCGAGCGCCGGGGCGGCGGCCAGCAGCGCCAGGAACTGCCTGCGTTCCATCATGGGATTCGCCTCCTGGTGGCGCCGGGCGAACTCCACCCGGGTCGATCGCCTTGGGGGTGGCAAGGATTTCACGTCCCCGCCGGGGAGTCAAGGCAGGCGCCACCCGGAAGCGCCGGCGTCCCGCCCGCTTGCTGTCCCGTTGCCTGCCACTCAGTTTCCCTGCGATGGGGCGCCTGACCACCCCGCCGGCAGGAATGGCATGGGCCCGGCAATTCGGCGCACACCCCCTCGAGGGGCACGAACGATGGGAGAAGGGCCCACCCGGGAGCGCCGGCGTCCCGCCCGCATGCACTGCCGTTGCCTGCCGCGACGTTTACCAGCCAAGGGGCACCCCGACAACCAGCCCGGGGGGACCGCAAGGGCCCCGCCAAAGCAAA
>JAPOZE010000385.1:0-587 GCA_026706225.1 Acidobacteriota bacterium | reverse complement strand
ATGGGCCCGGCCTAAGCAGAGCCGTGGCTCCGTTGCCGGTCGAACCGGGTGGAGGACATGGGCGAGGCTGTGCCAGAATCTGTGCGGGCGGGACGCCCGCGTTCCCGGGTGGGCCTCATTCGTGGTTCGTCTTTGTTGGCGGCGGGTCCTTTCTCCCTCTGGCTTACCGCAAAATTGATAAGGCGGGGAACTCGGGTTCGGATTAGAATGCCAGCCTGTCCTCAATCAATCTCGTCCAACCCAGGGAGGGTCCGTCACCATGACCACTATGGCGTTTCGCAAGTCGGCGGAGTGGAAACCCGGTCTCCGCTCCTACTTCGAGTATCGGGATCTCGGCATCGTTGCGGCCACCAAGGGCAAGGTTCTCGCCCACTGCATCCGGGCCACGGAATCCTGCAGCGGACCCGGCGGCCGTCACACCCATGACCTGGAGTTCCAGATGAACTACGTGCTGCGCGGCTGGACCCGGGTCGAGTTCGAGGATATCGGCGAGGTCCGGTTCGAAGCCGGCGACAGTTGGTACCAGCCTCCCAAGATCAAGCACGAGGTGCTGGAGTTCTCCGACGATTTCGAAGTGATCGAGATCT
>JAPOZE010000014.1 GCA_026706225.1 Acidobacteriota bacterium | reverse complement strand
AGCTCAGCGGCGGCGAGCAACAGCGGGTGGCCGTGGCCCGCGCCGTGGCCATCGAGCCGCAAATCCTGCTCCTGGACGAACCCCTGAGCAACCTGGACGCCAGCCTGCGGGAGCAGACCCGCGCCCAGCTCGACCGGCTCATCCGCGCCCTGGGCATCACGGCCATCTTCGTCACCCACGACCAGGAAGAAGCCTTCTCTCTCTCCGACCGCATCGCGCTGCTGTGGGACGGGGCGCTGCAACAGGTGGGCACTGCCGACCAGCTCTACTTTCAACCGGCCAACGAGAGGGTGGCCCGCTTTGTCGGCAAGTCCAACCTGTGGGACGTGACCTTCAGGGAATACAGCCGGGACCGCGCCATCTTTTCCCTGCCCTCGGGAGCCGAGCTGGGGCTTCCCCGCTCTGCAGGAAAGGGAGAGCTGCGCCGGGGCGCCCGCCTGCGCATGCTGCTGCGTCCGGAAAACGTGGCGTTCGCTCCACCGGACGACTCCCTGTCCCTGGGACCGGCTCGAGTCCTCTCCCGGCGCTTCGCCGGAGCCGGCACGGAATACCTGCTGGAGGGAGGGGGGCTGCGGGTGCTGGCCAGCCGGACCAACTCCCCGGCGGCCGCGGGATATCAGGTCGGGGAGGAGGTCGAGCTCTACTGTTGTTCTAGGGCGGTGTACGTCCTGCCGGAGGGGGGGGGAAGGATGAATGATGAAGGAGGAATGGGGAGTGGGGGGGAATGATGAATGATGAATGATGAACGGAGAGTGGAGAGTGATGAGTTGATGGTGATTAGTGGTCAGTGGAGTCCGGCTCCGCTTAGTGGATGGCTCGAGGGGAAGAGGCCAATTGTTCATGAAGGCCAACCACGAATGGACACGAACCAACACGACAAAGTCGAGGCACGGATAGACCTGCTTCATCAACAAGCGGCAGCCAAATGCTTGTGCAGCCGCTTGGTGGTTCTTCCTGGATACCTCTTTTTCCCATGCTTAACCCATCGACCAAACCACTCGCCACTCTCCACTGTCTTTAATCTCTCCACCCTCCAATCTCCACTCATCATTCCTCATTCATCATTCATAATTCATCATTCATCACTATTCACCTAGCCGTGCCGCCCGCGTCCCAAACACGCCAATGTCCGTCACTCGAAAGTCTGCGCTTCTGCTGACCCTGCCCGTCTTCGGGCTGCTGCTGTGGCTGGTGCTCTATCCCAACCTGTTTGTCCTGTGGAAGAGCCTGGTCGGCGACAATCGGTTCACCCTGGCCCACTACGCGGCATTCTTCAGCAGCCCTTCCCAGGTGGAGGCCCTGGGCAACAGCCTGTTCATCTCGCTGGGAAGCGTGCTGCTTTCGGCCCTCATCGGCGTCCCGCTGGCATTCCTCTTCCACCGCTTCGACTTTCCCGGACGGCGCATCTTCGCCGCCCTGGCCTCGCTGCCGGTGCTGTTGCCACCCCTGGTCGGAGTGATCGCCTTCCTTTTTCTCTATGGAGAGAGCGGCATTCTGACCCGCAGCCTCCAGATGTTGCTCGGCCTGTCCGAGCCGCCCTTTTCCCTGAGAGGCATTCCGGCCATCCTGTGGGTGCACGCCTACACCATGTACGTCTACTTCTACCTGTTCGTCTCGGCCGCGCTCAAGCGCCTGGACGAATCGCTGCGTGAGGCTTCCCTGTCGCTGGGAGCGTCCCGGACGCGGACCTTCCTGAGGGTGACGCTGCCGGTGCTCACCCCCGCCATGGTGGGAGCGGCCCTGCTCACCTTCATGACCTCCATGGCCAGCTTCAGTGCTCCCTACATCTTCGGCGGAGGGGTACGGGTCCTGTCGCTGCAGATCTACAATTCCAAGCTGAACGGCGACCTGGAGATGGCCCTGGTGGAAACGGTGGTGCTGACGCTGGTTTCCCTGCTGTTCCTGGTCCTGCTGCAGCGATACGAAGCCACCGGCAAGTATCGCGCGGTGGGCAAGGGCGCCAGTCCCAGCCTGCGGCCCCTGCGCGGAAAGGGCCTGAGGCTGGCCATGGCGGTGGTGGGCATTTCCGCGGTGCTCTTCCTGCTGCTGCCCCATCTCACCCTGGTACTGATCAGCTTCAGCCAGGACGGCACCTGGACCACCCAGATCCTGCCTCCCCGATACACCGCCGCCAACTACGGGCGGCTGCTGGCCGACGACCGTTTTCTGGAGCCGATCTTCAACAGTCTCAAGATGGCCACGCTGGCCACGGCCGCCAACCTGGTGTTCGCGCTGGCCGCGGGCTGGCTGCTGATTCAAAGGAAGCTCCGGGGGCGGCGCTTGCTGAGCGCCCTGACTCTGCTGCCCTGGGCCCTGCCCGGCACGGTGGTGGCCCTGAACCTGGCCACCACCTTCAGCGTCTCGGATCCGCTTCAGGCCAGGGTCCTGCTGGTGGGCACCTTTTGGATCTTGCCTCTGGCCTATTTCATTCGTAATATCCCCCTGGTGGTCCGCGCCGTGCAGGCCGGCTTCGAGCAGCTCGACCCCAACCTTCACTGGGCGGCCCGGTCTCTGGGAGCCTCCTGGTTCTACAGCTTGCGCCGTGTCCTGCTGCCCCTGCTGCTGCCGGCGGCAGCGGCCGGATCGATGCTGGCCTTTGTGACCGCGCTGGGCGAGTTCGTTTCCTCGATCGTCATCTACACCGTGGACAGCCGGCCGATCTCGGTTGAAATCCTGTCCCAACTGAGACAGTTCAACTTCGGCAGCGCCGCCGCCTACGGTGTGCTCCTGATCTTGATGATCGCGGCGGTCTTCATCCTGTTCGGGCGCACCCCGGACGAACGTCACCGGCCCGCCGGACAGTAACCCGCAATTCTCCTCGTGAGACGCGATCATGGCGCAGATTCTTCCCCAACTCATCCGCTCTCGCTTTCCATGGCTGGGGTTGCTTCCCGGACTCCTGTTCTGGCTGGCGCTGCCGCCGCCGGGCACCGGACAGAGCCAGGAGCTTTACCTGGACCGCGGGGCGGTGGGGCTGTCCCAGTCGCTGAAGCGGCTGCCCCTGGTCTCGCGGGTGCTTTTCATCATGGCCCATCCCGATGACGAGCCGGCCGGGCTGGTGACTTACGTCAGCCGGGGCCGGGGGGCCAGGACCGCCATCCTGAGCCTGACCCGGGGCGAGGGAGGTCAGAACCTGGTGGGTCCCGACCTGTTCGAGGCCCTGGGCCTGGTCCGGACCGGGGAGATGCTGGCCGCCAACGAGTTCTACGGCGCCAGTCAGTACTTCAGCCGGGCCTTCGATTTCGGGTACTCGAGGAGCGCCCAAGAGACGCTGGACAAGTGGGGGCGCCAACGCGTCCTGCAGGACCTGGTCCGCACCATCCGTTCCTTTCGGCCGCTGGTCATCCTTTCGGTCTTCGATGGAACACCCGCCGACGGGCATGGCCACCACCAGGCCTGCGGGCTGCTGGCCCGGGAGGCCTTTGAAATTTCCGGCGGTCCCGACCGCTTTCCGGAACTCACCCGCCAGGGGCTGGGGCCCTGGCAGGCCGCCCGCCTCTATCTGAGAAACAGGGGAGAAGACCCGCCGGGAAGCTTCTCCATCGACACGGGAGCCTA
>JAPOZE010000314.1 GCA_026706225.1 Acidobacteriota bacterium | reverse complement strand
GACTGGTGCGTCTACGGCGACTTCTCCGCCTTCCACATCTTTCCCAATCCCGACCACGATCCGGTAACCCCTGCCGATATCATGGCCGGCCGGGTGGATTCCTGGAAGTTGCGGGGAGCCGCATCCGCCCAGCTTCAGCACAAGGCGCGGGCCGGGTTCCTCTGCAACGGCGTGGACGTCCTGCCCTGGCCCGGGGGCCTGATCTCGGGAGTGCATACCGACGAGGACCTGGAGCGGACGGTGGATGCCTTCGAGGGTCTACTCAAGATGCTGGACCGGGAGGGCGAGCTGTAGCAGGCCGCCCGGCTCGCGAGGCTGAACCTCAAACCGTAAGGCAAAAAAAGGATATCCACCAAGGGCCACGAAGAACGACGAAGGGCCACGAAGCAAGACGGATTGGGACAATAGTTGCCGGGATCTCGATTGCAGGTCGAATATGTGCATTCGGAATGCATAATTTCGACGAATACCGATGGACCTTCTTTGATGTGACGACGTCATAGGATGCAGCCCACCCGGGAGCGCGGGCGTCCCGCCCGCACAACACTGGCGAGGCCTCGCCCAACTCCTCGACCCGGCTCGACCGGCAACGGCGCCAGGACTCTGCTTCGGCCGAGCCCATGCCGTTCCCGCCGGCAGGGTGGCCGGGTGCCCCATCGCAGGGAAACTGAGCGGCACCGAACGGCAGTGCATGCGGGCGGGACGCCCGCGCTCCCGGGTGGCTCCTCTTCCAATCACTCTTGCTCCTCGAAGGGGAGCGCGCCGGCTTGCCGGGCCGCAGCCCTGCCGATGCGGCAGAGCCGTCACGCTTGCTGGCCCCTCGAGGATCACCCTCTTTTTCGTTTGTTTCAGGTTCCGCCCGCCACTTCCCCCACGACGCCCAGCTTCTCGTCGCTCAGGTGGCCGTAGCGGTTGATCCAGAAACCGTGGCGGCTGGCCTCCCGGGCGGTCCGGAGGCGGCTTCGAAAGTCCGCGGTGGGACCGTAGGCGTGGGCCAGGGTGCAGACCGGGGTGCTGCCGGCCTCCTGCTGGGCCTGGGCGATCTTGCGGTGCTGGGCGGCCGCTCCCACCGGATGGGGTTCTTCCGGAGCGGGATAGCGGAAGTCCTCCAAGCGGGCCGGAGCCGGCTCCTGGCCGGTGTCGAACAAGCGCGCCAGCGCTCTCGCCAGAAGCTGCTCGGACACTCCCGGATTGGCCCGGTGCAGGCGCTCCCCGTAGAATCGAAGCATCATGGGCCAGTGCATGGTGTAGAGCTTGACCGAAAGGGCCGAGCTGTACCGGCTCACCCGGCCGTAGTCCAGGCCCGAGAGGGCATTCCAGGGGGGCGGAAAGGCGTTGGGCCGCAATTCCATGCGTTCGCCGCCGGCTTCGTTCATGGCTTGGCGAAAACCGGCGTGCAGGGACTCCACCAGGCCGGCCTTGAACTCCAACCATTCCTCCAGGCCGGCGGCCTCCGGCAGCAGCCGCCGGCAAATCTCGCCCAGGCTGCCTGACTCGACACAGATCCTCAGGTCCCCGTCCGTGAGTTCTCCGTGAAGGCGGCGGTAGAGAGCGCCGGCGGCGCTTCGCATCCGGTTGAAATCGAGCCCCATCCGCCGGACCTGCCTGCGGGCGTGCTCGCCGAAGTCCAGAAAAATGGAATCCAGCAGATAAGGCGGGTATTCGGGCCAGTCCAGGCGCAGGCCGTCCACGGTCGGATATTGCCGGCAGAGGTCCCGGAGAAGCGCCAGGGTGTAGTCGCGGATGTGGGGGCTGGCCAGGCTGCCGTTGGCTGCAAGGCGGCGTTTGGGAATACTGCCGTCGGGAAGGCGGGGACAGTCGTCGGGTTCCGGCCGGCCGAACTGGACCCGGTAGCCCGGCGGAATGGCGGCCTGAACCTGAAGGAAGACCTTCAATCCGCGGGACTGCGCCTTTCGAATGAACTCGCCCACCAGGGGACCCTGCTCCCGGGACAGGTCGTCCGCCGGAGGGGGCTCGGAGCTCAACCCCCGATAGAGATCCAGGTTCGGCTGAAAGCTGGGCGCCGTCCGCGCCCACAACTCCCGCTTGCCCCAAAGGGTCCGGTCCAGCAGCCGCACCTTGCCGGCGCCGGCGTCGATGGGCGGTTCCCGGAATCCGGTCTGGCGGTCGGCCGGCGCCATCACGTAGGGAGAGGTGGTCACCGCGGTGACCCCGGCCAGCCTCTCCAGCCGGTCGAGCACGCCGTTGACCGACTCGCTCTGAAAATATTCGGGCATCACGGTGATGCCGACCAGCATGGGATTTTCCTTTCCTTTAACCGAACTGCTGGGGAATGATCCCCCCGGTGGCGTTGTCGTCCACGGGCAGCCAGCGAGCCTGGTAGAGGGCAGCCTCGGCATCGAAGATGCGTCCGTCCGGCAACCGGTACTGGTTGGGAGTGGTGGGCTGGACGCCGGAGACAAGCGCCGGAACCCGCTCGCGGTCGGCCCGCAATTGAGCCATGGCCTCCTCCCAGTCAAAACCCTGGAAGAGTTTCCGCCGCAGCTTGCCGCATCGTTGGGCATGCTCGGGACGCTCGGCCAGGTTGGTCATTTCCCGGGGATCGCTGACCATGTCGAACAGCAGCGGTTTTCCTCCCTGGACGTCCACGTACTTCCAGTCACGGGTGCGGATGGCCCGCCAGGCGCGAGTGGGCTGGCCGATGGGAAGGGCGTGGGTCTTGATTCGGGTCCCCCACTGGCAGTACTGGCTGGGCGCGAACTCGCGAGGGGACTGACCCCGGACCGGGTCCCGCAAGAGCGCGCTGAAATCCATCCCGTCCAGCCCCGAGGGAACGGGCAGGCCGGCCAGGCTGCAACAGGTCGGAAAGAGGTCCATCAGGGAGACCACCTGGGACAGGCGGGCGTGACCCGGCCGGACTCCGGGGCCGGTGATGAGAAGGGGCACCCCCATGGATTCTTCGTAGTAGACCGACTTCTGCCACAGTCCGTGAGCCCCGCCCATCTCCCCGTGGTCGCTGCTGTAAATGACCAGGGTATTCTCCAGCAGGCCGTGTTGCCGGAGGGCGCCCAGCAGCTCTCCGATGCAGTCATCCACGTAGTCGACGCAGGCGTAGTAGGCTTCCCGTCCTCTGCGGATCTGTTCCTCGGTCAAATGGGAATTAAGCCGGTCGTAGAGGCGGCGGGCGTAGGGCTCCAGGCGGTCCGCGCAGTCGGCGGGTTGTTGCAGCGGTGGAATCCGGTCCCGGTAGCGGCGGATGTAGCGGCCCGGCGCGGTGAAGGGGGCGTGGGGCCTGCCGTAGCCGGCGCAGAGGAACCAGGGTTGGTCCGGATTCCGGTCCTGGTGTTCCAGAATGAAGGCTTGGGCTTCGCGGGTAACCACGACATCCTGGATCAGGCTTTCGGGGATTTCGGTGACCCCCGCGCTCTCGGCGCCGTGGTAGCTGGGGAAAAAGCTGAGAGGTTCCGGTTGATGGGAGAGACCGTGATGGAAATCCCCGTAAGGCCGGTATTGAAATCCGTGTAGCTGATCCTTGCCTCCGAAATGCATCTTGCCCACCAGGCAGGTGGCGTAGCCGTGCTCGGCGAAGTGCCCGGGCC
>JAPOZE010000512.1 GCA_026706225.1 Acidobacteriota bacterium | reverse complement strand
TTCATTCTGGCCCGGCTGGAACGGGAAGGCATCAGCCCCTCGCCGGAGGCAGACCGCAGGACCCTCATCCGGCGCCTGACCTTCGATCTGACCGGACTGCCGCCCACGGTCCGGGAAGTCGAGAACTTTCTTTCCGATCGGAGCCCGCAAGCCTACGAGAGGCTGGTGGACCGGCTGCTGGCTTCGCCCCAATTCGGCGAGCGCATGGCCATGCACTGGCTGGACCTGGCTCGCTATGCCGACTCCGACGGCTACCATGTCGACTTTCCCCGATCGATGTGGAAGTACCGCGATTGGGTGATCGCGGCATTCAATGCCAACAAGCCCTTCGACCGGTTTACGGTGGAGCAGTTGGCGGGGGACCTGCTGCCCGACCCCACCCTGGACCAGCGAATCGCCACCGCTTTCAATCGCAACGGGATGACCAGCACCGAGGGCGGAGCCGACGCCAGGGAGTACCTCTCCAAGTACGTGATCGACCGGGTCAACACCACGACCACGGTCTGGCTGGGCTCGACCGTGGCCTGCGCCGAGTGCCACGACCACAAGTTCGACCCCTTTACCCAGCAGGAGTACTACCGGCTGTACGATTTCTTCCACCAGATCCCCGAGAAGGGCCTGGACCGCGACCCTGCCCCTCCCTACCTGTGGCTGCCTTCCGAGGAGCAACGCTCCCGGCTGAGCCAACTGGAACGAACCATCCGGACCCTGGAAGCGAACCGGCAAGCCCGGCTCGACATGACCCATGACGGCCTGGATGAGGCCCAGGCCGAATGGGAGGGAGAGCTGGCTCGAATCCATCGGACCCGCCGGGAAGTGGATCTGAAGGAGTGGTCGATGATCGGGCCCTTTATCGCCCAGTCCGCCGAAGAGGCCTTCACCTGGGCCTTTCCGCCGGAATCGGAGCTGGACTTCTCCAAGAGCTACCAGGACGGCAAGTTGTCCTGGAACGCTCGCCCGGACTGGAAGGACGGGAAAGCTCAACCGCTGTTGGGAACCAAGGCCGCCACCTACCTGCACCGCCGGATCCTTGCCGAATCCGCCCGCAAACTGAAATTCTTCGTGGCCACCAACGCCCCCTATGCCGACGGCCTCAAGGTCTGGTTGAACGGACAGCTCGTTCTCGCCAAGGCCGTGGAGGGCTGCGAGCCGGCAAAATCGATCGAGGTGGAGGTGGACCTCCACTCCGGCGCCAATGACCTGCTGTTGAAGCTCGTCAACTACGGTGGCGGCTATGGCTTCTATTTCTCCCTGGATGCGCCCCTGGAGGATAAGCGCCTCATGCAGGTGATGTCGGCGGCAGCCAAGCCGGTGCTGGAGAGAGACGGTGCGGAAAAGACGGCCTTGAGGCACTGGTTTCGCGAGAAAAACTCTCCGCGCCTGCAGACCCTCGGCCGGCAACTGTCCCGGCTCCGCAAGGAAAAGGAGGAACTGGAGCAGGACATTCCCACCCTGCGGGTGATGGAGGACATGGAGCACAGCAGGCCCACCCACATCCTGATACGGGGAGACTACCGGAGCAAGGGCGAGCAGGTGTCGGCAGGCGTCCCCGAATTTTTGCCCACCCTGCCCCCGGGAGAAAAGGTCGATCGCCTGGCCCTGGCCCGCTGGCTGGTCGACCCCGAACATCCGCTGGTGGGCCGAGTCGCGGTCAACCGCTTCTGGCAGCTCTTCTTCGGCACCGGGATCGTTCGAACGGCCAATGAATTCGGCACTCAGGGCGAGCCGCCCTCTCACCCCGGGCTGCTGGACTGGCTGGCTCGGGAGTTCGTGGACTGGGGTTGGGACGTCCAGTCCATGCTGAAGACCCTTGCGATGTCGGCCACCTACCGGCAATCTTCCCGGTTCCGCCCGGATCTTCTGTCCAGGGATCCTGCCAACCGATTGCTGGCCAAAGGACCCCGGCTGCGGCTGCCCGCCGAGGCCATCCGGGACAACGTGCTGGCCATCAGCGGCCTGCTGGACCGGGACCGCCCCCCCGGAGGGCCGAGCGTCTATCCCTATCAGCCTCCCGGACTCTGGGAGAACAAGGCCTTTTACTGCCGCACCAAGTACGAGCAGAGCCGGGGAGAGGACCTCTATCGCCGCAGCCTGTACACCTTCTGGAAGCGCTCGGTGCCCAATCCCATCCTGCAAACCTTTGACGCACCCGACCGCGAGGTCTGCACGGTCAGCCGGGAGCGCACCGTGACTCCCTTGCAGGCGCTGATCACTTTGAACGAGACCACCTACGTGGAGGCCGCGCGGGTCTTTGCCCAGCGGATTCTCAAGGAGGCCGGACCCTCGGTGAGGGAGCGCATTCGTTTCGCCTATCGAACCGCCCTGGCCCGTCCGCCCGGACCGGAGGAGGAGAAGATCGCCGAGCGCACCTTCCACAGGATTTTCGAGACTTACCGGGGAGAGGCAACCAAGGCCCGGCAGTTGGCGAGCATCGGGGAGTCGCCGGCCGACGCCGATCTCGAGGTCACTCAACTGGCAGCCTGGACCGGCGTGGCCAAGTTGATTCTGAACCTGGATGAGACCATGACCAAGGAGTAGATCCATGAGCCTCGAACAAGAGCTGGCCCTTCAGATGACGAGACGGCGCTTCTTCGGTCGAGGGGCCAAGGGCATCGGCTCGCTGGCCCTGGCGACGCTATTGAGGGCAGACCTGTATGGCGATGCTCCCGGAAGATCCTACGGGGCGTTGAACCGGCTCCACTTCGCACCCACGGCCAAGCGCATCATCTACCTCTTCATGTCGGGAGCCCCATCCCAGCTGGATCTGTTCGACCCCAAGCCGAAACTGGTTGAAATGACCGGGCAGCCCATGCCCGAAAGCGTCACCAGGGGCCAGCGGATCGCTCAGCTTGCCGGACGCAAGCTGGTATGCGTCGGGTCCAAGTTTCAATTCGGGAAACACGGGCGGTCCGGCGCCGAGATTTCCGAGCTTTTGCCGCACACGGCCGGCATAGCCGACGACCTGGCCATCATCCGCTCGATGCATACCGACGCCATCAACCACGACCCGGCCGTGACCCTGATCCAGACGGGGGGACAACAGCCGGGACGTCCGACCATGGGCGCCTGGTTCTCTTACGGCCTGGGCAGCGAAAACCGTCAATTGCCGTCCTTCGTGGTTCTGACTTCCGGGGGCGGTCAAGGCCAACCCCTGTTGTCCCGCTACTGGGGCAACGGCTTTTTGCCCAGCAGCCACCAGGGAGTCGAGTTTCGTTCCCGGGGAGAGCCCATCCTCTTTGTCTCCAACCCCAGGGGCGTCACCCCCAGCTCACGGCGCCATCTGCTGGACGGACTGCGAGATCTCAACCGCCTCAAAATGGATGCGGTGGGCGACCCCGATATCGCCGCCCGGATCAAGTCCTTCGAGATGGCCTACCGGATGCAAACCAGTGTCCCCGACCTGATGGACATCGGCCAGGAGCCCCCGAAGGTCCTGGAGCAGTACGGCGCTCAGCCTGGGGTTCCCTCCTTTGCCAACAATTGCCTGCTGGCCCGGCGGCTGGTCGAGCGAGGGGTGCGATTCATCCAGCTCTACCACCGCGGCTGGGACCACCACAACAGCCTGCCCTCGA
>JAPOZE010000216.1 GCA_026706225.1 Acidobacteriota bacterium | reverse complement strand
CGACTGGCCAAGCTGGTGGGTGGTGTGGCCGTGATCAGAGTGGGCGCCGCGACCGAGACCGAGCTCAAGGAAAAGAAAGCTCGCGTGGAAGACGCCATGCATGCCACCCGGGCTGCCGTGGAGGAAGGGATTGTTCCTGGAGGAGGAGTCACCTTCCTCAAGGGGATTCCGGCTCTGAAAGAGCTCCAGCTCGAGGAAGATGAACAGATCGGCGTCCAGATTGTAGTGAGAGCGCTGGAGGAACCCCTTCGACAGATCGCCGCCAATGCCGGAATCGAAGGTGCGGTGATGGTGGAGGAGGTGAAGGCCGGTGAGCAGGACAGCTACGGGCTCAATGCGGAAACCGGGGAACTCGAGGACCTGACCGCCGCCGGCATCATCGATCCGGCCAAGGTCACCCGAACCGCTCTTCAGAATGCCGCCTCCGTGGCCGGCTTGCTCCTGACCACCGAGGCTCTGGTCTCCGAGCTTCCCGAGGAGAAAAAGCCGGAGCCGCCCATGCCTCACGGCCACGGCGACATGTACTAAGCTCGCATTTCAGGTGAGAGGCGGTCTGTGCCGAAACTGCCGGTCGGACCGCCTCTTCTTCCTTTCACTCCGGACCCCCCAACACACTTCCCTGCCCCTCTATCATGTGGCCTTTCACTAGAGTGCAATGGACGGTAACCATTACCGTCCTGGCCAGTTTGCTACTTCTGTTGATCCCTTTTTGCGGTATGGCCTTCGGGTGCGGCTGCACCTGGCTTTGGGATGGAGCAGCCGCTCACTGCAATGTCTTTCGGCCCGGGCCGCCCGATTGTCCCTGGTGCGTTCATGGAGCCGTGGCGGGCACGCTGGCCACGCTGGGAATTGGCGCCTGCCAACTGCTGCTGGCCTTTCTGACCCTGAAGAGAACGGCCAATCCCGTTCTGGCCTGTGTGGTCGGCGTGGCGGCGCTGGTTCCGGCCGGAGTGTTTTTTGCCTGGCTCACGCGGCTGCTGGGGCTGTAGCACCCCTGTGTTATGATTCGCTGGGTTTGTGGATTCCGGCTAATCCTCTCCTCCCTGTCGAGAAATATGGACCGGGGCCGCGCCCGAAAGCAGTTAAACTTTGGCAAGGCTCCAGATGGCCTCCTGGTCAGCAATGGTGCCGGGTTCAAATGGAATCTCCCGAGTTTGAAGCCTTCGAGGGGGAACAGTCAGCATGGCGACTCTTCTGGATGAGTTTCTGGTTGGAGAGCTGGAAGCGTTGAGAAGCAGGAAGCTCTACCGGGCTCTCAAGATTCTGGAAGGACAACAACTGCCACAGGCTCAGTTCGATGGACAGTCCGTGGTGAACCTTTCCTCCAACAATTACCTGGGACTGAACACCCATCCTCGTCTCATCGAAGCCTCGGCTCGGGCCCTGCGGCAGTTCGGCGTGGGGTCGGGCGCGGTCAGAACCATCGCCGGAACCATGCGGGTTCACATGGATCTGGAAGAGAAGATCGCCCGGTTCAAGCGGGTAGAGGCCAGCGTGGTCTTTCAATCGGGTTTTACCGCCAATGCCGGCACGGTGTCTTCGATTCTGGGCAAGGGAGACATGATCATCTCGGACGAGCTCAACCATGCCAGCATCATCGATGGCTGCCGGCTGTCGCGTGCTCGGATCCGGGTTTTTCCCCACAAGGACACCCGGGCGCTGGAAAATATTCTGGCCGAGGTACAGTCTCTGCCCGGCAGGAAACTGGTGGTCACCGACGGCGTGTTCTCAATGGATGGCGACTTGGCGCCGCTCCCCCGAATCGTGGAGTTGGCGGAAAAATACGGCGCCATGATGATGGTGGATGATGCGCACGCCAGCGGGGTCATGGGCAGTTGCGGCCGCGGCACGGTGGACCACTTCGGTCTGCACGGCCGGGTGGACATTCAGGTGGGCACGCTTTCCAAGGCCGTGGGATCTCTGGGCGGGTACGTCTGCGGAAGCCGGGCCTTGATCGAGTACCTTTACCATCGCGCCCGGCCCTTTCTGTTTTCCACCTCCCATCCTCCGGCGGTGGCGGCCTCCTGCCTGGCGGCCTTCGAGGTCCTGGAAGAGGAGCCGGCCCTGATCGAACGCTTGTGGGACAACACCCGGTTCTTCAAGGCAGGCCTGGCTCGCCTGGGTTTCGACACCGGCGCCAGCGAAACACCCATCACTCCCATTATCGTGGGCCGGGGCGAGCTGGCCATGAAGTTTTCGGATCAGCTATTCGATGAGGGAGTGTTTGCTCAGGGCATTGGTTTCCCAACCGTGCCGGAGGAAAAGTCTCGCATCCGCACCATTGTGACCGCCACCCACACGCGGGAACAGTTGGAATTCGCCCTGGAGGTTCTCGCCAGGGTCGGTCGCCGGCTGGGGATCATCCCGGCGTAGCCAGGGCGAGACGACGTCCCCGCCCCCTTTTGACCCGAACGTTCGTGCAGGACCGTTTCACCACCAGGAAGAAAGGAACGCCATGAAAGAGTTCAATCCCCCGAAGCGCATCCTGATGGGACCCGGTCCCAGCGACGTGGACCCCCGTGTGCTCAGTGCGCTTTCCGCCCCGCTGGTGGGTCATCTGGATCCCGCTTTCCTGGGGGTCATGGATGATATCCAGCAGTTGCTGCGGATGGTTTTTGAAACCGGGAATCGCTTGACCATCCCCATATCCGCCACCGGGAGCGCGGGAATGGAGGCCGCTTTCGTGAACCTGGTCGAGCCCGGAGACCCGGTGGTGGTGTGTGTGAACGGAGTTTTCGGCGAGCGCATGAGCGATATCGTCACCCGCTGCGGCGGGAAGCTGACCCGGGTGGAAGCCCAATGGGGCCGCGGCTTCGACATGGAGGAAGTCCGACAGGCCTTGCGTCGAACCCGTCCCGGGATCCTGGCGGCTGTCCAGGCGGAAACCTCCACCGGGGTATTGACCCCACCCGCCAGGCTGAGAGAGGTCTTGAGGGAATTCCCGGAAACGCTCCTGCTGCTGGACTGCGTCACCTCGCTGGGCGGACATCCGGTGGAAATCGATCGGCATGGGGTCGATTTCGCCTACAGCGGGACCCAGAAGTGCTTGAGCTGTCCCCCGGGACTGGCTCCCATTACGGTCTCGGAACGGGCGGTGGAAAGGATTCGCCGGAGAACAACCAAGGTGCAGAGCTGGTATCTCGACCTGACCATGGTTGAAAAGTACTGGGGTGACGACCGCACCTACCACCACACGGCTCCGGTATCCATGAACTATGCGCTCCGGGAGTCCCTGCGCCTGGTGGTTGAGGAAGGGCTCCGGAACCGTTTCGATCGCCACCGCCTGAATCACCGAGCGCTGGTGGCCGGCGTGGAAGCCATGGGGTTGGAGATGCTGGTCCCACCGGAAGACCGTCTATGGGTCTTGAATACCGTCCGAGTGCCCGATGGAATATCGGATGCCGCCGTGCGCTCCCGGCTTTTGAGCGACTTCGGCATCGAGATCGGCGGGGGGTTGGGACCGCTCAAGGACAGGATCTGGCGGGTGGGTTTGATGGGTGCCTCCTCCCAGGCGAACAACGTGCTGATGTTGCTGAATGCCCTGGAGCGCATTCTTGGACAAGAGGGGTTCCGG
>JAPOZE010000302.1 GCA_026706225.1 Acidobacteriota bacterium | reverse complement strand
ACAAGAAGTTGAAGTTCCGCGTCGCTCAAATCAGAAATCCGGTCCCGGCTTGAACGCTCCTATCTCAATCCATTGAACCAACCCGTCTTATGCAGCCGGAGCGCGGTCAAGCAACAGCAGGGCGCCAGCATCGGAAGTGATGGGACCGCCGTCGAGAGCAGCCACGAAGGCGCCTCGGCCGGAGCGAGGTCGATCGACGTTTTCCGCCTCCGGGGGTCAAGGAGATGGCGTCGTATGGGTGAAACGGCTACAACGTAGCCACGTTCATCCACCGTTTCACCTCACAGTTCACGGTTACCCCCCTTGGAGCGGGGTCGCCGAGCCCAATGGCGAAGGCTGATGGGGTGGGGGGTACCCCCGAGCCGTGCCCGCGCCGACAGCCATCCTCCCTGCCGTTCCCTTCAAAGCGACTCCAGCAGCCCCGCCACGTGCCCCTTCACCCTGACCTTGCCGTGGACCTCGGCGATGTTGCCTTCCTCGTCGATCACGAAGGTGGAGCGGACGATGCCCATGTACTTCCTGCCGTACATGGACTTCTCCTGCCAGGCTCCGTAGGCCTCGGCGATGGCGTGATCTCCGTCGCTGAGCAACCCGAAGGGCAGGGAGAACTTGGCCTTGAACTTCTGGTGGGACGAGACCGAGTCCGGGCTGACCCCCAACACCACCACGCCTTTTTGACTGAGATCGGCCATCGAGTCCCGAAAGTCGCAGGCCTCCCGGGTGCATCCCGGCGTGTTGTCCTTGGGATAGAAGTAGAGCACCACCTTCCTGCCGCGAAAATCCTTGAGGGCCACGGTCCGGCCCTGATCGTCGGTGCCGGTGAATTCCGGGGCCTTGTCCCCTGCCTTGAGCATGCCATCCTCCTTGCGTCGGTTCGGTTGAAAGCGTTTGAAAAAAAGGAAATCCGGGGACGGAAACGCTCCATCGCCCGGGTGGCGGCGGCCGGCGCCGGCGAATCCGTCCGCACGGACCCCCTATGCTAATCGGACGCGGGGCCGTCGCAAAGTTGCAACGTACCAATACGACGATCGATGGACCTTTTTTTGCTGCGATGACCTCACGGGAGGAAGCCACCCGGGAGCGCGGGCGTCCCGCCCGCACCCGTCCTGGCGCCGCCTAGGCCAACTCCTCCACCCGGGTCGACCGGCATCGGCGCCAGGACTCTGCTTCGGCCGGGTCCCTGAGGTTCCCGCCGGCAGGGCGACCGGGTGCCAAATCGCAGGGAAACTGAGTGGCACGCAACGGCAGCGCATGCGGGCGGGACGCCCGCGCTCCCGGGTGGGTCCCGCCCGCTACTTTATTGCTGCTCGTGGTTCGGGTTCGTCTACGATGGGCCATCTCGCCTCGAATGATCCGCACGGCAGGGTCGGGGCAAGCTGACCTGAAACAACAGGGATGAACCGGATTACAGGACACCAGGATCGCAGAAATAATCCTGCGCATCCTGTGTATCGATGTAATTTATCGATGTGAATCACATGGCGGCGTGTTCGCTCCCCAGGTCTCCGACGCCCGCCAAGTCCCGGCCTCTTGACTCCACCGCCCTGCTTCACTAATCTAAACCCACCGAGGACGACCCCCACGAGGCCAATCCCATGGCTGCGCTGCTGTCCCGAGCGTCTCTTTTCCGCCTATCGTTGTTGACTGCCTGTCTGGCGGCGGTACCCGGCGCGATACCCGCGGACGCTGAAACCGACTCTTTCCCCGGCTTCGAGACCCGGGTTCTGCCCCTGCTGCAGGCCAGGTGCCTGGCCTGTCACAGCCCGCAAGCCCCGCAGGGTGAGCTCGAACTCGTCTCTCTGGAGAGCCTTCTCGAGGGCGGGGCCTCGGGGCCATCGGTCGTTCCGGGATCGGCCGAGCAGAGCCTGCTTTTTCAGAAGGTAGAGACGGGGGAGATGCCGCTGGGTCAGGACCCGCTGAAACCCGGCGAACTGGAAACGATCCGGAGCTGGATCGACCAGGGCGCCCTGGCCGACGGCCAGGATCCCGCGGCCTTCCAGGCCCGAAAGGATCTGAAACCCGGCGTCACCAGCCACGACGTGCTGGTGCCCATTCTGCACGTGCGCTGCCTGATCTGCCACGGCCGCAGAACCCGGGAAGCCGGCCTGGACCTGCGCACCCGCGCCAGCATCCTGAAGGGCGGGAAGTCGGGGCCGGCCATGGTTCCCGGCAAGCCCGAAGAGAGCCTGCTGCTGCAGCGCATCCAGGCCGAGGAGATGCCGCCTCCCAAGGACTATTCCCGGTTCTGCGTCCGCCCCGTTACCTCGCCCGAGCTGGAGAAACTGCGCCGCTGGATTGCCGACGGAGCCCCGGAAGCCCCGCCGAACGGGGCCTCGGGAGCCTCCAAGGGGGCCACCGACAAGCAGGAGACTCCGGAGCTCTGGTCCTTGCAGCCGCCCCGCAGGCCTGCCCCTCCCCGCGTCGCCCGAAGCGACCGGGTCCGGAACCCGATCGACGCCTTTCTGTTGGAAAAGCTGGAGGCCGGCGGGCTCGGCTTCGCTCCCCCGGCCGACCGCCTGGCCCTGATGCGCCGGGCCCATCTGGACCTGGTCGGCTTGCCCCCCACCCCGGACGAAGTCAGGGCCTACCACCGGGACTCCGACCCTCGAGCCTATGAACGGCTGGTCGACCGGCTGCTGGATTCCGCGTACTACGGGGAACGCTGGGGCCGATACTGGCTGGATGCCGCCGGTTACGCCGACTCCGAGGGAAAGGTCCATGCCGACAATCTGCGGCCCCACGCCTACCGCTACCGGGACTACGTCATCCGATCCTTCAACGACGACAAGCCCTACGACCGCTTCCTGCTGGAGCAGATCGCGGGCGACGAGCTGGTGGACTACCGAAAGCTCGATTCCCTGACTCCCGATGAGGTGGAGCCCCTGATCGCCACCGGCTTCCTGCGCATGGCGCCCGACGGCACCTGGTCCGGGGCCCAGAATTTCGTCCCCGAGCGGCTGGACGTGGTGGCCGACCAGGTCGAGGTGCTGAGCTCGACGGTGATGGGCCTGACCCTGGCCTGCGCCCGCTGCCACGATCACAAGTACGACCCGCTTCCCCAGCGCGACTTCTATCGCTTCAGCGCCATCCTGCGCTCGGCCTACGATCCCTACGACTGGCTGATCCCCCAGGAGCCTCTGATAGCGCCGGCCGGTGGCCCCTTCCCCAAACGCCTGCTCCGCTACGGGTCGGAGGAAGAACTCCGGGAGGTGAAGCGCAACAACGGCCCGGTGGAAGAGGAAATCAAGCGTCTGAAGCGTTCCCTGGAAGAAAAAGCGGCCCCCTTCAGGGAGCGACTGCTGAGTGAAAAGAGGGAAAAGATTCCGGAAGCACTGCGGGCCGACGTGGAGGCTGCCGCGAAGGCCTCCGAAGACAATCGCACCGAGCTGCAGAAATACCTGGTGGAGGCCTTCCGGGAGTTTCTCACGCTGGAAGCCGGGGAGTTGGAG
The DNA here is from genome assembly GCA_026706225.1 of Acidobacteriota bacterium. The sequence continues at coordinate 139 of JAPOZE010000302.1, read as the reverse complement.
AAGCGCTTCGAGGAGTACCGGGAAGAGGCGGGCAAGGTCAATGAAGCGGTGAAGAAGGCCGAAAAGAAGCTGCGGCGCCATCCATCCATCCGAGCCCTGTTCGACATGCCGGGGAAACCCACGCCGAACTACCTGCTGG
>JAPOZE010000487.1 GCA_026706225.1 Acidobacteriota bacterium | reverse complement strand
CCTGCCGCGGCAGAACTTCTTCCTCAAACAGCCTCCGCACCCGATCCAGGTTGATGCGGGCGTTCTTCAGATCGGCCTGGGCGCGGTCCAGGTTGGCATTGGCGCGAGCGATCTCCTCGGGACGGGAGCCGGCCTCCAGCTCGCTCAGTTGGGCCAGCAGACTGGCCAATTGCCCCTCGGCCTGCTGGGCCTGGGCCCGATATTCGGCATCCTCCAACCTGACCAGAACCTGCCCCTGCCGGACCAGATCGCCTTTCTCGACACCAATCCAGGCGACTTTTCCCACCACCTTGGCCGTCAACTGAATCTTGCGATGGGCCACGATGTACCCGGAAGCATTCAGAACCACCGCAGAGCCCTGAGACCCGGGCTCATCGCCCGCAACCACCCGGAACACCTTTACTTCGATCTCCTGCCTGGCGAAACGGGCAGCGGTGACGGCCGCGCTCACAGCCACCACCAGCACAATGCCGACAAGGATCCAGCGGGTTGTCCACCGGGCGGAACTGCTCGAGGATCGCCTCCTGCTTTTGTGGATTCTCAGGCTGTCGAGTTCCTGATCCAGATTTTTCCCGGATTCAACCACCGGCTACAACTCCCTCAGTGCGCTCAGAATACTCTCCCTGGCAGCCCCTCGGGCCGGCAACAGGCCGCCCAGCAAGCCCATGATCGACGCAAACCCGACACCCGCGGCCACAATGGCCGGGGAGAGTCGAAAATCGAAACCGGTTTCGCTGAAGGTGAGATTGTTGCCGATGCCGGACTCCAGGCCATGCAGGGGCAACACCAGCAATACCCCGATCAACCCGCCCAGCAGGGATAGCAGCAGAGACTCGATCACGAAGGCAAGCAGGATGCTGCCCCCGGAAAAACCCAAGACCCGCAGTGTGCCGATCTCCCGCGAGCGGCGGGCCACGGCGGCATACATGGTGTTCATGGCGGCGAAGCAGCTTCCCACGGCCATGATCACGGCCACGAAGATGCCCAGAAACTTTACTGGCTCGGCCGAGGCAGTCTGTTCCTGGTAGTAGTCCACTTCTCTCTTGCCTTCCAGGTAGAGCCGCTGGTCGTCCGCCACGGCGTTCTGGAGCGCCGCCAGGCTCACCGGGTCGGAGGCACGGACCAGGACCGAGGAAAGGACTTCCATGCGATTGGAATCGGTGGCCAGTTGATTGAGACCGACCCAGATTTCGCTGTCGAAGGCGGTGTTGCCGGCGTCAAGAACACCGACGACACTCCAGTCGCCGCGGCCGAAGCGCAATCGGTCTCCCACGCCGGCGTTGACGTACCGCCTGGCGATCGACTTCCCCACCACCACTTCCCGTCGACCCGGCTGGAACCAGCGGCCCTCGACCAACTTCAGGTTGGGACGCATTCGGATTCCCATCGGGGGGAGACCGCGGATGTTCACGTTGGCCCCCTCGGGACTGTTGTGGCGGGGCAGATTGATGACCGTCACAATTTCAGGGGAAACCATCGGCTCCCCGTCCAGTTGCTGAATCCCCGGTTTGTTGCGAATGCTGGACAGGGCCTCTCGGTTGATCTGGCTGACCAGCTCCGAGATGGAGTTCTTCCTCATTACCAGCAGGTGTAGCGGATGTCCCGTGGCCTGGAGAGCCTTTTCCAATCCGCCGACCAGGGCCAGGATCCCCAGCAGCACCGCCACGGTGAGGCCGATGCCCAGGGCCGTCATCAGGGTGGTGGTCTTGCGGACCGTCAGGTTCTTCAAGTTGTAGGAGAGAGGCAAAGGCATAAGGTTCTAACCCGTATGGCGGAGGGCAGAAGTGATGGGCAGCCGGGTGGCCCCCAGGGCCGGGACCAGGGAGCTCAGGATGCCGATGGCCAGAGCAATGGACAGGCTGATCAGGAATACCGGCGGCGAAAAGGACAGCCCGGAAAGCATGAGCTGCGACTGTCTCAAAACCCCCGATGCCCCCCAGGCCAGGCCGCAACCCAACAGGCCTCCCGCCAGCGATATCAGGACGGCCTCGGCCACGATCATGCTCAGCACCCTGCCGGAGGTGAATCCCAACGTCCTGAGTACTCCGATTTCGGTGATTCGCTCGCGCACGGACATACCCATGGTGTTGGCGGCAACCAGCAGAATGGTGAACACCAGGGCTCCGCATATGCTGAGCAGGAACACCTTGACATTGCCCAGCATGGAAACGAAGCTCAATTGGAAGGCCCGCTCGGTTTCGGTCTTGGTCTGCCGCTCCGAGTTTCGATAGAGATCGTCGATTTGCTGTGCGATGCGCGGCACCGACTCGGCGGAATCGGCCAGGATGCCAAAGGTTCCCACCATCCCGCGCCGGGACTCGGGCAAGCCCTCTTCCAGGTATTTCCGGTGAAAATACATGGAGAAGTCCTGGTTGTCGACATCGCTTTCAAAGACGGCCCGAATGGTCAATTCCAGGTCCATCGGGTAGATGTCCCCCTTGATTGTAATCCGCTGGCCCAGCTTGAAGTTCAGCCGCTCAGCCAGACTCTTGCCGACGGCCGCGGCCGTGCGCTCCGACTGGAAGGCCTCGAGCTGGTCGGGGGGCACCGTGAACTCTTTATAGACCTCAAAGATTCTCTCCGGATCGGTCGCGAACCGCGGGAAAAAGTTTTCGGGACGATTGTCGATATAGACCCCGCCGAACCAGGAGGTGGGCACCAGCTCGCGCACGCCGGGCACCTTGCGGATCTGCTGTTCATAGTATTCGGGGAGGGAAAAGGTCAGAGAGACCCGATTGCGGGTCACCAGCCGCAGGGCTTGCTCGGGAGGGCCTGCCTGATGGTAGAAGGCGTGATAGACCGAGAGAAGAACTCCCAGCAGAAACAGGGAAATGCTGATGCTGGCAACAGTCAGCAGGGTTCGACGCCTGTTGCGCAGAGCATTCTTGAGAGCCAGGTTCAGGGTATCCCGGAACACGGAGAGTCTCGTTTCCTCGGGAGGAAAGCAGTGCCTCCCGCTGGTTTTCAGATTAGCACAACTCCGGCGGACTCGGTCAAAGCACCCTGGGCATGCTTACCCGGGCCCCCGCCCTTCCTGTCGGCTCGTTCCCTGGGAGTTTCCTTCCAAGGGGCTGGAACAGCGCCGGCAATGAGTCCTCCGCCGGGCGTTCAGGGTCCCGCAGTTCCGGCAGTGGATGTACATGAAGTGCGTGAACCACTGGGTCAGGAGGGCGCTTCCGCCCAGGATCAGCACGGCCAGCAGGACATTCAGGGCTGTTTCCATGACAGGAGCACGCAGAGACCGGCGCCGGCTGAGGGGCGAAACAGGCAGCCCATGCCGCTATGCCGGGGCGGGTGAGGGGCTAACCGGACCCGGGTGCTTCATTCGCTTCCACTCGCCCAGGCCGAAAGAAGAACGCAAACAGCACCAGAACCACCGCCGCCGCCACCGCGGGCACCAGCCAGATCTCACCCCAATGGTGCTGCACGCCGCCATCCACACCCGCGAAACTGTAGTGCTCCACCACCAGCCCGGAAACCCTGGCGCCTACGAACATGCCCAGGCCCAGCGTGACCAGGGCGATGAATCCCTGGGCCTCGGCCCGCACCCGGATGGGGGCCTTGCGGTCCACGTAGACCTCGCCGGCGAA
>JAPOZE010000097.1 GCA_026706225.1 Acidobacteriota bacterium | reverse complement strand
AGATCGTCTCCAACCTGCCGGCCACATTCACTCCCCTGACCTCTTCCGCTCCGGAGGCCGAGGCGGGCAAGGCGGAGGAAAAGCGGCTTTTCCTGGTGGAGTTGCCGGGTGAAACGCCGGTGGGGCTCTACACCCTGAGGCTTCGCTCTCCCGAGGGGTTGTCCAACGCGCTGCTGTTCAGCGTCGGCGCCCTGCCGGAAGTTTCCGAAGAAGAGGCCCGCCAACCGGTTCACCGGGCCTTGAACAATTCCGTGGACGGAAGCCAGGCGCTCGAGCCTCCGGCCACGGTCAACGGAACCCTCTCCGGACCCGACCGGGATGTCTACCGCTTCGAGGGACGAAAAGGACAACGCCTGGTGATCGAGGTGGAAGCCAGGCGCGCCGGTTCGGCGCTGGATCCGGTCATCCGGCTGTTGACGGCCGAGAACGAGCAGATCGCCATCTCCAACGACACCCATGGCCTGGGCGTGGACTGCCGGTTGAACGTCTCCCTTCCCGAATCGGGCCGCTACTACCTGATGGTGCACGACGCCCGCTTCAGCGAGCAGGAGCAGAACTTCTACCGGCTGAAGATCGGGGAGTTCGCCTACGCCGCCGGCCTCTTTCCCCTGGGAGGGAGGAGAGGCGAAAAGGTCCCCGTCCGGCTGGTGGGCGGCAACCTCAGGGAATCCAGGGAATTGACGGTGGATTTGAGCCGGGTCGGCCCCGCGGCCGATTTCGCCACGGTGCCGGTGCCGGGCCCCCCGGGGAGTCTCCCTCTCCTGTTTGCGGTGGCCGATCTTCCGGAGACCATGGAGCCGCCCGCTGGCGCCGAGGCGAGTCTCAAGCCCGGAACCGTGGTCAACGGACGCATAGAGAAGCCTGGAGAGGTGGACCGTTACCGCCTGGCCGTCAACCCCGGCGAGGAGTGGATGATCCAGTTGGAAGCAGGCGGACTGGGGACCTCGCGCCTCTTTGGCAGATTGACCGCCTACGATGCCGAGGGGAATCGGCTGGCCTCGGCAGGGGACGATGTTCCGGAAGTCGCTGTCTTCTCGGCAGTGTTGCGCGGGTTGAGGACCAGTTCCGACCCGTTTCTCAAAGTGAAAGTGCCCGAGGGAGTGCGGGAGCTGCTGGTGGCGGTGGAGGACCTGGTGGAGCGGGGAGGTCCGCTGTTCGGCTACCGGCTCATGGCGCGCCGGCAGGCGGCCGACTTCGTCCTGAGCCTGGCGACCCCCTATCTTAACATTCCGGCCGAGGGGACGGCGGTGGTCGAGGTAGACATTCAGCGCAGGGGGTACCTGGGAGAAATACAGCTCAGCATCGCTGACGCCGGAGAAGACCTGGTGGTCGAGGGCGGGCTGGTTCCGACCGCCTCCCTGGTGCAGGGCGAGAGGGCCCGTTCTGGTTCCGGCCTGCTGACCGTCACTGCCCGCAAGGGTGCGGCGCCGAGGCTGAGAGAATTGTCCGTCTGGGGAGAGGCGGTCCTGGAGGACGGCACCCGGCTGCGCCGGAGGGCGAGAGGTCCCGGATTGATCACCCAGGTTCGAAGCAGCCGGGGAACCGGACGGCCCGATCCCAACAACCGGGACGATCAATCTCCCTTTGTGGCCCACTGGCTGGGGATGGAGCTCCCGGCCATGGTCTCCAATTCCCCCCTGGCCGCCCTGAAGGTGGAGGGCCCCGAGACTATCCGGCTGGTCCAGGGAATGCAGACCCAGTTGCCGTGGAAGTTCGAGAGTGCCGTGCCCGGACTTCGCCCTCCGGAAAGGGTCGTCGCCAACTCACCTGGATCTCGGGAAGTAAACACGAGGGTGGGCGAGGTCGGCGCCAGGTACATCAGCGAGGGATGGTTGAGGATCGGCACCACAGTGGGAACGCCTGTCCTGAAGTTCAACCTGGTTCTTTCCGGTCCGCTGGACGTGGATGGCGCCCCGGCCACAGTTTACTCGAGGGTCATGACGGTCGACGTGGTGCCGGGGTACCGTCTCAGCCTTTCGGGCGAAGGGATCGGGTTGACTCCGGGTGGGGGCGGGGAACTGCTGGGCAGGGTCGAGCGGGAGCCGGCCTTCAAGCAGCCGGTGAGCATCCGGCCGGAAAACTTTCCTCTGGGCGTGTCCTGCCCCCCGCTGGAAGTTCCCGCCGATGAAGACCTGTTTCGAGTGGAGTGCCGGGCGGAAGACTCGGCCGCTCCCGGCGAGTATGAGTTCGAGATCACGTCCTCCTCCGTGTTGGCGGGGAGAGAAAAGGAAAAGGTTCCCTACAGCATTGCTCCCGTGCGCTCCAAGATCGTGGTTTCAGCCGGGGAGGACACGGCCCGTGTTCTGTCTCAGGAATAGGGTTGCCATCTTTCGGAGCGCAACGGCGCCGGATTCCAGGAGCGACGACGAAGACGGCGCCGTTGGGCCTGAACCCTGTAGCCCTCACTTCTCACCGGGACGCTTGATAGATCATGAAAAGTGCTTTATCTTCAGCAGCTTGTTCGTCCAATTGTGACGGCCTTTGGTTCAACACCGTGCTGGCCGCGCCATGATAACGCCACCCGGCAGGAAATGCGGGCTGGCGGTGATCGCCGACGATCTGACCGGCTCCTGCGACACCGCCGCCCAGTTCACCCGATACGGCATGCGGGTGGCCATGACCGGCGCCTCCGCCCCGGAACTCGGGCTGGACCTCGACCTGCTGGTGGTCAATACGGCTTCGCGAGGGCTGCCCGTCGAAGGGGCTCGACGAGTGGCGGGCCGCGCGGCCAGATCGCTGCTGACTTCCGGCAGCCGCCCGGTCTACAAGAAGATCGACTCGACCCTCAAGGGTCCCTGGTGCCAGGAACTGGCCGCAGTCATGGCAGTGGTGCGGCCCGATCTCGCCATTGTGGCTCCCGCCTTTCCGGCCTGGGGAAGGACCACCCGCGGAGGAAAGCTGCTGCTGGACGGACGGCCTGCGCACCTGCGATCCGTCCGGGGCGCGGGGGCTTCAGGGATCGACAGCGGGGACCTGTTAGGCCGGCTGCGGGCGGAGTTCGGCTCCCAGGCCGAACTGCTGCGCCGCGACCTGCTGCGCCGGGCGCCGGCCGTGGTCGAACAGCGCATCCGGACTGCCTTTCGCAAGGGACATCGGGTGCTCCTTTTCGATATCGAGTCCGACAGCGACCTGGAGAGTCTGGCTCTGACGGGACGCCGTCTGGACGAAGCCGTCTTGTGGGTAGGATCGGCCGGACTGGCCCGGTTTCTTCCCCTGAGCTGGGGGCAGGCTCCAACCCGGGCGGCCTCGTCCGGCCCGGAAGCCCCGGGACCGGTGCTCTTGATTTGCGGCAGCCTCAACCCGGTCAACAGAGCCCAACTGGAACGGCTCGGCCGGCGGGGCCTGGCCTCCGTCACCAGCCTTTGGGACGAGGACACCGATTCCCCGCCGCACCTGGAAAACAAGCTGAAGCCGGCCCTTGAGGCACTGGCTCGCAAGCAATCGGTGGCCTTGTGCCTGCGCCTGGAACAGCGGATCCGCTCCCGGAGCCACCTGCAGCGGCTGCAGCAGGCGCTGCAATCGGCCGCCGCCCGACTGCTCGAAACCGGAGGGCTGGGAGCGACAATCCTGGTGGGAGGAGATACGGCTCTGAAGG
>JAPOZE010000679.1 GCA_026706225.1 Acidobacteriota bacterium | reverse complement strand
GGGGCGGGGCTCCCGAGGGCGTCACCATCCACGAGGCCGGCCACCAATTCTGGTACGGCCTGGTGGGCAACAACGAATTCGAACATGCCTGGCTGGACGAAGGCATCAACACCTTTGCCACGGCCAGAGTCTTTGAGGCGGCCTACGGCAAGAGGGCCCACGTGTCCCGCTTCTTTCGGCGCTTCTTCCCGGTCATGATTCCCGAGATCCAGTCGGGGCGCATCCAGAACAGCCGGCGCCATCGATTCCTGCGGGTAGCCCGAGGGGAAATCCAGGCCGCTCCCACTTACCTCTACCATCCCTCCACCGCCGGAGCCACCAGCTACACCAAGACCGCTCTCTGGCTGCTGGCCATGGAGCGCCGCCTGGGATGGGATGTCCTGAAACGGATCCTCTCCACCTTCTTCGAGGACTCCCGTTTCCGCCACCCCGATCCGGGAGATTTCTTCCAGGTGGCCAATCGGGTTTCGGGCAGGGACCTCGGCCCTTTCTTCGAGCAGGTCTTTCACCGGGACCGGGTCTTCGACTACAGCGTCGAGTCGGTTTCCAGCACAAAAGTGGAAACCAGGGGATATGTCGACAAGGACGGGCAATTCCTTCTGCTGGCGGAAGCACCCGAATCCCGGGACTCTGAAGAGACGTCCGTCCTTTACGAAACGACCGTGCTTCTGCGGCGACTCGGGGACGGCATCCTTCCTCAGGACGTCCTGTTGCAATTCCAGGACGGCGAGGAGTTCAGAACGCAGTGGGACGGCAAGCACCCCTGGAAGCTCTACCGGCTGGTCAAGCCGTCCAAGCTCGACTATGCCGCCGTGGACCCCGACCTGACCAACCCGCTGGATATCGACTTCACCAACAACAGCCGCCGATTGGAGCCTCAGGCGAACCTGCCCGCCACCAAGTGGGCCCTCAAGTGGCTGATCTGGCTCCAGGACTACTTGCAGACCGTGCTGGCTTTGCTGTAGGAGACAGCCTCTTATGGACGTTCGCACTCATTTCCTTGCCGGCTTCAGGCTGGTTTTGCGGACGCCGTCGCTGCTGGCCTGGGTCTATCTGACCACTCTGGTGGTGGCTCTTCCCCTGACCCTGGGCATGAAGCACCTGCTGCAGGGTTCCTTTGAGGGCAGCCTGGTGGAAGACAACCTGCGCCAGGGCTTCGACGTGGCCTGGTACGAGGAGTTTGCTGCCGGCAGTTCCGGACTGGGAAAGACCTTTGGGCCCTGGGTGGTCGGGATCCTTCCCCTGCTGAGCAACCTGGAGCGGCTGTTGGACGGAAAGCTGCACCAGGTCGACCCCACGGTGGTCGGAGCCGGAATTGCGATCGTGCTGGCCTGGTCCCTCCTGCTGGGAGGAATCCTGAGCCGTTTCGCTCATGAGGCGGAACCGCACTCGCGCGCCAGGTTCCTGGCCCAGGGAGGTCTTTTCTTCTGGAGGTTCCTGCGCCTCTCAGTGATCTCGGGACTGCTCTACTGGGGGATCTTCCGGGGCATCGGAGAGCCCCTGCACGGCTGGATCGAAACCGCCACCCGGGACACGACCGTGGAACGGACCGTTCTGATCTACACCGTCCTGGCTTACGCCCTGGTGGGGTCGCTGTTCCTGATGACTCAACTGGTGCTGGACTACGCCCGGATCTCGCTGGTGGTGGAAGAGCGCCGCAGTGTCCTGGTGGCCCTGTACAGAGCCCTCGGTTTCGTCAAGGACCACCACCGCACCGTGCTGGGCCTTTATCTGCTGTTGGCCGCCGCCGCCCTCCTCTGGTTCCTTGCCTATGTCTGGCTGGCCCCGGGGCCCAACCAGTCCACCTGGACATCGGTCCTGCTGGCTTTCTCGCTCGGTCAGGCCTACCTGGTGGGCCGGTGGATTCTCAAGCTCTGGTTCCTGGCAAGCCAGACCCGCCTCTTTGTCTCCTCACAGCCCCCGGCTCTTCCGGCCGAGGAGTGGGAGCCTGCCCCCATGCAGGATCCTCCGCCCGTGCAAACGGGCCTTCCCTGAACCCACCTGCAGTAACCCATCGGCGTCCGCCCAGGGACCCGTGAAAAGGGGACGTTGTTGAATTACTGGAATAACTCCACCCAGAAGGATCAGGATGAAGAAGTGGGAATACAAAATTGTCGACTCATCGGATATTCCCAGTGGGGGAATCTTCAAGGGCAGGGACCGATCGGAAGTCGACAAGTATCTGAACAGCCTTGTCGAAAAAGGCTGGGATATCGTCAACATCGACTTCCGGGAACTGGAGCACCGCTTCGATTTCACCGGTGTCGCCAAGAGAGAAAAAAGCTTTTGAGCACAACATTCCGTTTCGGTTAGACTCGTGTTAAGCCAACTCCAAGAAGCATCCCGGACAATCGGATGCACCACCCCTCCGGGTGAGGCCGGTGCCGGGACTCCTCCGGCGGCTTTTGCCCTGCCATTGGCCCCGGCCAATGGCGACCGAGCCGCGGACGCACGGTCGGTCAGACCTGCAAACCGACTACGTGCCGACGGGTGAAGACTGCAAAGGAAACTAAAATGACAAACAATCGCACTGTCAAATCGAACGAATCCGGCAACCCGGGGAACTTGCCTCCCAGTTGCGTTCGTTTCGTTGGGACCGCCTTCGCGGCCTTGATATTCGTCGGCCTGGTTCCGGCGATGGTGGCCCAGAGTTCCGGCGTAACCGTCGACCTGGTCATCGCCCTGAACGTGGAAGACCGAGCGCCCGTCGGCGAGAACACCGGGTTTCCGGCCGGTACGGATGAGTTGGTGGCCTGGACCCGAGTTACAGGTGCCGCCAACACGACCATCGAGCACGTGTGGCGCCACGGACAGCTCGAGCGCGTCATCCCGCTGGACATTGGGGGATCCCCCTGGCGAACTTGGAGCCGGAAGCGCATTCCGCCCAGTGGAGAGGGGGAATGGACGGTGGAGGTGCGCGACTCGGAGGGAAACGTCCTGGCTACCAGGAACTTCACTATTGGAGAGCCTGCAGGCTAGCCCGCATTTCTCACCAGGCCGCTGGACTCACAAGGAAAGTCTATTTATTTTCAGCAACTTATAGGTCTAATTGGCATGCCTTGCGGTGACACACCGTGCCGGGCGTGCCCTGGCCGGTCCTGCTCCCGACAGACTAAAACGGCGATGCGACAAGCTCTCTCGGTCACACCCGCTCGGCCACCATCCACTGCATTCCCCGGCGGGGGGTCTTCCAGCGAAAGGGGACCCTGCCGGGCTCGGTGAGATAGCACTCGATCTCCCCCGAAGTCGACGGGCGCATGACGCAGAGATGGAGTCCGTCCTTCCAGGTGAAGGGCCAGCGGGGCGGTCCGGCAATCACCAGATCGCAGTTGGACAGCACCTGTCCCTCCTGGATCACCGGTTGCATGGTGCTCACGAAGGAGATGTGCTCGGGACCCTCGAGGCTGTCGCTCCCCAATCCGAAGAGCTGCCGGATGCCCACCTGCAGCGTCCGTCCCCGCCTGACCAATTCCTTCAGTTCCTCCAGATCGCCGGACAGGGGCCGTCCCCCGGCGTCGTGCTCGTAGACCGGCCGCCAGCGGTCGCAATAAAACCAGCGATAGACTCCATAAGGATAGTCGTCGCTCTCGTCGAGAGTCCGATTGTCCAGCATCCACTTCAG
>JAPOZE010000013.1 GCA_026706225.1 Acidobacteriota bacterium | reverse complement strand
GTGGACGTGGACAACGACCGCTACTGGATCGACGGCAAGTACCGGCAGGTGAGCCTGTCTCCCCGGGAGCTCTCTTCCGAAAGCCTGCCCAGCCGCATCTGGATCAACGAGCACCTGACCTATACCCACGGCTACGGGATCTGCCAGGGGCCGGTCAACCAGTTCACCCAGGAAGGTCTGCCCACCTTCATGATCAAGGACATTCCACCGGTTTCCGTCACCGACATCAAGGTTACCCGGCCGGAGATCTACTACGGGGAGCTGTCCCACTCCTACTGCTTTGTCAAGACCCACGCCAAGGAGTTCGACTATCCCTCGGGCGAAGAGAACGTCTTCACCGACTACCAGGGAGCAGGAGGCATCCCGGTGAGCGGTTTTCTGCGCAAGCTGCTTTTCGGCCTCTATTTCAAGGAACCCAAGATCATCCTCTCGAGCGACATCCACGCCGGAAGCCGGCTGATGTTCGACCGCGCCGTGGACACCCGCCTCCGCAAGCTGCTGCCCTTCCTGCGCTTTGACAGCGACCCCTACATGGTGATCTCGGAGGAGGGCAGGCTCTTCTGGATCGTCGATGGCTACACCGTCAGTGGGCAGTTCCCCTACTCCCAACCGGTGCGGGGCATGGGAAACTACATCCGCAACGCGGTCAAGGTCACCATCGACGCCTACAACGGCACCGTCAAGCTCTACGTGAACGACCCCGAGGACCTTCTGATCAAGGTGTACTCCAGGATCTATCCGGGCGTCTTCCAGCCCCTGGAGGGCATGCCGGAGGACCTCAGGCAGCACCTGCGCTACCCGGTGGACCTGTTTCGCGTCCAGGCCAACATCTACGCCACCTACCACATGACCGACCCCCAGGTCTTCTACAACAAGGAGGACCTGTGGCGGATCCCCTCCCTCTCCCAGCAGGAGGGCGCCACCCCCCTGGAGCCCTACTACACCATCATGAAGCTCAACAGCGAGGCGGCGCGGGAAGAGTTCATCCTGATGATTCCCTTCACCCCGGCACGCCGGGAAAACATGATCGGCTGGATGGCCGCCCGCTGCGACGCCCCCAACTACGGCCAACTGGTGGTCTACAGGTTCCCCAAGCAAGAGTTGGTCTACGGCCCCTCCCAGATCGTGGGCCGCATCAACCAGGAAGCCGAGATCTCGCAACAGCTCACCCTCTGGGGGCAGGGAGGCTCCTCGGTCATCCGGGGAAGCCTGCTGGTGATCCCCGTCGAGGAATCGGTCCTCTACATTCAACCCCTCTACCTGGCGGCCGCCTCCGACCGCAGTCTTCCCGAGCTCAAGCGGGTGATCGTGGCCTACGGCAACCAGATCGCCATGGAAGAAACCCTGGATCTCTCCCTGGCCAGGATCTTTGGAGGGGCCGCAAGCCCCGCCCCCGCTCGAGTGGCCGAGGCCAACGGCCGGCCGCGGGAGCAGGAATCGGTGCAATCTCTCATCCGGGACGCGACTGAGACCTACAACCGGGCTCAATCGGCCTTGAAGCAGGGAGACTGGGCCCGCTACGGCGAGGAGACCCGCCGCCTGGGAGACATTCTGCAGAGGCTTCGCCAGCGACAGTAGACAGGGCGGGACGACCCTACCAGCATTGGAAGCGCCGCCGGTCTGGGGCCGGGGAGTGCAGGGGAAAAGAGGTCAGCCGCGGGAGGGCGACTTCCATTCCGGAGGCACGGTCTTGAGGTGCAGATCCCGTTGGGGGAAGGGAATGTGGATCCCCTGCTGCTGGAACTTCTCGTAGATGGCGAGGTTGAGCTGGCCGAAGAAGACGCCGCGGCGATGGAGCATGCGGGTCGTCCAGACCCTGAGCTGGAACTCCAGGGCGCTGTCGCCAAAGGCCCAGAAGACCACCCTCGGTGAGGGCTCCTTCAGGACATTTTCATTTTCCTCGGCAACCTCCAACAGAAGCCGCTCCACCTGGCGCACGTCGGAGCCGTAAGCCACCGGAACCGGTATCCGAAATCGCACCTTCTGGTCCCCGTGGCTCCAGTTGATCACGTTGAAGGAGGTGAAGCTGGAATTGGGAATGATGATGTCGATGTTGTCGTTGGTGCGCACCGTGGTGGCCCGGGCCGCAATATGCACCACGTGCCCGTGCACCTCCCCGACCTCGATGCGATCGCCGACCTTGATTGGACGCTCGAAGAGGATGAAAAATCCGCTGATGAGGTTGTTGGCAATGTTCTGCAGACCGAAGCCGACCCCCACACCCACTCCCCCCGCCACCAGGCCCAGCATGGTCAGATCGATCTCGGCGGCGCTCTGAAGCAGGAGCAGGAACCCCACGATGACGATCAGGTACTGGGCGGAGGTCGCCACCGCGTGGCGCACGCTCAGGTCCAGGGGGGTCTTGTCGAGGATGTAGTTGAGCAGCAGGCGGCGAACTCCTCGGGCCAGCAGCGCAATCACCGCGAAAGCCGCCACCACCATAAACAGGTTCTTGATCTTGAAGTTGGTTTTCCCCGGTACAATTTCGCTGTCGAAAAACCGGTCCAGCAGCGAAAGCCCCTGGGAAAGCAGTTCCAGCATCTTGGTGGTGAGAAAACGGGTCTGAGGAATGGCGGCCAGCACTCCGGAAGCCACCGCGACCCACACGGTCAGGCTGAGCAGGACAAAGGCCCAATCCAACCCGCTGTGCAGCATGGGGCCGAAGGGATGCTCCCTTCGAACCAGTTCCTTCAGGCGCCGCCGCACCCGGCGGAAGAGGACCTGGGCGGCCACGGCCACCAGGACCATTGCAATGGTGGCAATCAGTCTCCATTCCTGATCGAACATTGCGCCCAGCCTCCTTCAAGGGCTCATCCTGATCCTGACCGGCTTCAACCCGCGTTGCTCAACCGGCCGATTCATCCATTATAGAAGATCGTCTATTTTCAGGTCCTGCTTTGCCCTGCAATAAGATATATAGGTACCCATGCCAGTCACTAACGACTCCGAAGCCATCGAAAACGTCAGCAAAAAACAGGTGTCCGGCATTTTGGCAGGCTTGAAGAAGGCCTATCCGGAGGCCGAGTGCGCCCTGCGGCACGCCAACCCGCTGCAACTGCTGATCGCGACCATCCTTTCGGCCCAGTGCACCGACAAGAGGGTCAACCTGGTGACACCGGAGCTCTTTCGCAGATACCCTTCGGCGGAAGCCTTTGCCCGCGCCTCGCTGGCGACCCTGGAGCGGATGATTCATTCCACCGGATTCTTCCGCAACAAGGCCAAAAACATCCGGGAGGCCTGCCGCCGACTGGTGAAAGATCACAACGGGCAGGTGCCGCAAACCATGGAGGAGCTTCTTCAACTTCCCGGCGTGGCCCGCAAGACGGCCAACGTCGTGCTTGGGACGGCCTACGGGGTGGCTTCAGGAGTGGTGGTCGACACCCACGTCTTCCGGATTTCCCGAAGGCTTGGCCTGACCCGGGCGAGGACCCCGGAAAAAGTCGAGCAGGATCTCATGGCCGCGATCCCTGCCGGTGAATGGATCAACTTTTCCCACCGCCTCATTCACCACGGCCGCCGGATCTGCAACGCCCGCAATCCCCAGTGCAGCCTGTGCGCTCTGGAGCCCCATTGCCGGAAGGTGGGGGTCGACTAAGTACACCGTTTCATAAGTATGGCTACGTATATTAGGCGGCCAAGTCGAGTCGCG
>JAPOZE010000435.1 GCA_026706225.1 Acidobacteriota bacterium | reverse complement strand
CCGTGCGAATTCGGCCAGCAGTCTTCCGAAGTTCTGGAAGACTCCCCGGACCACCGCCCGGGTCCGCTCGGGGGTCCAGTGGGAAAAAGCCAGGTTCAGGTTCCGGATTGCGGTGCGGCGGAGATGGCCCAGGCTCCAATAGGCCAGGGCGGCCACTCCTCGGGCCAGGCACAGCGAGGCCCGCCTGGGGAGAGCACTGAAGATTCCAAGCAGAACCCGAACCGCCAGGTACTCTGCCCTCAGCCGAATCCAGACCGGCAGGGAAGGACGGTTGCTGATGGGGTCACTCCTTTGGAGCCGTCCGGCGCTTCGCTAGGTCGATGGACCGTTCCCGGAGGCAAGGCTAGGCCCCTAATCCACCGCCTCCAGGCTGCGGGTCTTGATCAGGCAGGTCACCTTCGATCCCGGTTGCAGGCCGAGGTCTCGGACCGCGGCCGGGGTCACTTCGGCCCACAGGATCTGACCTACGTCCACTGCCACGAAATATCCGCCGGCCAGCTCCAGCATGCGGCTGACCACTCCCCGAACATGGTTCCGGGTGCTGAGCCCCTGGACATCCGCAAGGCTCAGGGTCACATCCGAGGGCCGGAACTGGACAAAGAGCGGGTGGGAGGGGGTGCCGTTCAATGCGGGGAGCTTCATTTCCTGTCCCCCCAGCCGTCCGACCCACTGGTCGCCTTGCCGCCTGGCTTCATCGATCCGGAGCAGATTGACCGGACCAGCCGAATGGGTCCATCCCAAGGGCGTGGGCTGACCCAGCGCTACTTCCGGGCTGCCCTCCGCCACCACCCTCCCTCGCTCCATCACCACCACCTGCTGCGCAAATCGTCGCACCTCGGCCTGTCCGTGGCTGACAAACAGGGTCGGAACATTCCATTCCGTGACCACCCTCTCCAGATAGGCCAGGATCCGAAGCTTCAGAGCCTCGTCCAGAGCAGCCAGCGGCTCATCCATCAGGAGCAGCTCCGGGTTGCTCAACAGCGCCCGCCCCAATGCCACCCGCTGGCGCTCACCCCCCGACAAGCTCCCCGGGTAGCGACTCAACAGCTCCTCAAGCTCCAGCACCTCCGCTACCCTGTCGAAGCGAATGGGAGGACCGCTCCCCCGGCGCCGCTGCCCGTAGCCGAGGTTGGCCTCGACGCTCATGTGCGGGAAGAGCCAATGGTCCTGGAACACCATGCCGACCTGCCGGCGCTCGGTGGGCAGGTGAATTCCGGCCGTACTGTCGTCCAGCCAGCGCGAACCCAGACGTATCCGGCCGAATCGGGGAGGCAGCCAGCCCGCGATCATGCCGAGCACACTGGTCTTTCCGCTTCCCGAGGGGCCAAACAACGCGGTCACCAGTTCGGTAGCCTCGAAAGCAAGGTCGATCTCGAAACCGCTCGGGAACCGGTGCCGGCAGTTGAATTCAAGCCGACTCATGCCGCAACCCCTTCCGCTCCAGATACTCACTGGCCACCAGCGCACCGGCGGCCAGTAGCAGCGAAACCGCCACCAGCGGCCAGATGGACGCCAGTCCGTCGGGCCTGTCCTTCAAGGTGTAAATCAACAGCGGGATGGTCCGGTTGCCTTCTCTCTGGCTGGCCAGCATGACCGTAGCCCCAAACTCACCCAGGCTCCTGGCGTAGGCCAGAACGCATCCGGCAATGACGCCGTTGCGGGCCAGCGGCAAGCTGACGGTGAAAAAAGTCCTCCACCACCCCGCCCCCAGGGTTCTGGCCGCGGTCTCGAGGTTTGGATCCACCGACTGAAAGCCGAGCCGGATGGCTCGAACCATCAAGGGAAAACTCATGACGGCAGCCGCGACTACCAGTCCCGGAAACTCGAAGGCCACCCTGAGGCCCAGCATTCCGCTCAGGAACCCGCCCACCGGAGCCGCCGGCTTGAAGACCTGCAGCAGCAGGTAGCCGGTCACCACCGGTGGAACCACCAAGGCCAGGTTGACGGCGACCTCCACCAGCCACTTTCCCGGAAATCGATGTCTGGCCAACACATAGCCCAGGCCTACCCCCGGGGGCAGGCTCACCAGCACCACGAAGAGGCCGACCCTGAGGCTGTTGTGGATGGCGGACCACTCGGCGGCGCTGAATTCCATGGAGACCGTTCCCGGTGACGATGCAAGAGGCCGTCGACCCACGCGTCCGCAATACACGAACGCTATTCCGGCCCCGTTTCGGGCAGGCGGGCGAAGCCGTGCTTCCGGAACAGGGCGGCTGCCTCGGCGCCCTGCAGGTATTCGAACAAATGGCGGGCGGCGGCAGAATGCACCCCACGGCCCAACAGCAACAACGGATACCGAATCCGCCGGTGGAGCCGGGGGGCGATCTCGAAGGCCAGCTCGACCTGAGAGCTGGCCATTGCGTCGGTTCGGTAGACGATCCCGGCTGCCACGCTGCCGGTTTCCACGTAGGCCAGCGCCGTCCGGACGTTTTCCCCGTAAACCATCCTGGACCGCAGCGACTCCCACAGGCCCAGCCGGACCAGAGCCTCCCGGGCATAGAGACCCGCCGGAACCATGGAGTCGGGATTGGCCATGGCAACGGTTGCCAGGGAGACCTCCAGCAACTCCCGGGGAGATTGGAGGGAACGCCCACTGCTCCCGGGGAGCACCACCACCAGGCCATTGCCCAGCAAATCGACCCGGTCCGCCACCAGGCCCGGGATGCCGGCCAGGACCCCGGCCCAAACTTCGTCCGCCGCCAGAAACAGGTCGGCTTCGGCCCCGCTGCGGATCTGCGTCGCCAGGGTGGCGGTGCTGCCGAAGTTCAGCTCGACCGCCCGGCCGGTTTGACGGGTGTATCGATCCCGGATCTCCTCAACCACGCCGGTGGTGCTGGCCGCCGCACAAAGCAGCAGGGAGTTCCCGCCCGGGGCCTGAGCCCGGCATCCCCATCCAAGCAGGCCCAGGAGCAACACGGGCGCGGCCAGGCGCCGACTCCAACTCCAACCTGCCATAGCCTCCCCCATACAGGAACGCGGCGCCGCTGATACACGCAGGCTGCGCCGGCCCATCTTAACATGGGGATTCCAATGGGCTTGGGCCACGGCTGCATGGGACCGGCGCATGGGTCGCCATCCGGAACCCCAAGGCTGTGCCCGGGGGTGATCACTACCGGCTCTCGAGGAATCCTCTGGCGGGAACAAACTGGTGACGACTCATATCCACCCGCTCACCGGTAAACAGGATTCCCTCCTGTTCCAGCAACTGACGCTGCTGCAGGGAACCCCCCGGCGGATTGGGAGAACGGGTCAGGAGGCGTCCTCCCGCCCCTACCACCCGGTGCCAGGGCAGCCCCAGGGGACAACTGTGCATGGCCCAACCCACTTGACGGGCGAGGTAGGGGGCGCCGACAAGGGTGGCGATCTGCCCGTAGGTCAGCACCCGTCCGGGAGGAATGGCGCCCACCACACGGTACACCTGCTTGAAGAAGGAAGCTTTTCCGGCGTTCGACACAAGAGTTCCCTGGTAGCGGGCCCCCGCACCGCCGTGCAAATCATACGGGGACGATACTGCCAATGGTTGTTGAAGACGAGCCGGAAACCATCACAACGACCGATGGACCCTCCTGGCTGCGACGACGTCACGGAATGAAGTCCACCCGGGAGCGCGGGCGTCCCGCCCGCACAGATTCTGGCACAGCCTCGGCCAT
>JAPOZE010000602.1 GCA_026706225.1 Acidobacteriota bacterium | reverse complement strand
CCTCCTGGGGGGTGGCGGCCCACTCCAATTCGGTAGCGTCCCGGCCGGTCGACTTTGGTGCTCAGCTCAGTTACCTGCCTGCCGACGGGCGTACGGGAGCACGATTCACCTTTGCCCAGAAGCTGTCGGAACACGACTTCATCTATGACTACACCTATTGGGTCAGAGACCGGGATTCCTTCAATCGCCTGAGACGAATGAACTTCGGCGTGATTTCACCCCACCGCCAGTTTTCCCTCGAGGCCCACCGGCAGATTTTCGAGGCGGCCACGGTGGGGGGAGCGGTGTGGGTGCGCCGCTTGAATCGGGAAAGCGATGCCGGTCCCTTCGACACCTCGTTCGAGGACTATAGAACCCATCTCAAGCTGTTCCCTCTGCGACGAACAACCCTGCTGGTGGAGCTTCACCGCCGCCGCACCGATCGCCCCAGCCCTCTTGGAGTCCGGGGATTCGACGACCTGCGCAACGCCGGTGAGACTCGCATACGGGACATCAGCCTTGAAGTCAGCCGCTCTTTCGGCGAGGATCGGCTGGGGCTTACCCTGGGGGGCTACCATCGAGAGATCGACTTGCAGAATCGATTCTTTTTCATAGACAAGGCCCGGGTGCTGGGAGCCATCGGCGGGGCCTGGTATCGGCTGGATCACCGCACCCGCCTATACTTTCGCTACGGGCTGGATGAGGACTTCACCATCTTCAGGCCCAGCCTGCAACGATTCCAAACCTATCGCATGGGATTGGACTGGAGGCTCTGACCGCCCGGAGAAGATTGTGCGGCCAGAGTCTCTTCCAACGAACCAAGCCGGATTGACGTGAGAATGCTTGCATTGATCGCCGGGAGAAAGCGCCGGGCCCGACTCATCGGCGGGATCGTGTTGACTGCCGTTGCAGTGGCCTTGGCCGCCCAACAGGTTGGCGGCAAGGAGCCCGGGGCCCCTCCGCCCGACTACCGCTTGCACGATCACCACCTGGGTCAACTGGGCCTGGAATGCAGTGACTGCCATGTGCCGAAGCAACCGGAATCGGTGGTCCTGGTCCGTCCGGGCCACGCTCAATGCGTCACCTGCCACCAGGAGGACTTTCGGGGCCAACCCGGCGTTGGCCTTTGCCAGGAGTGCCATGCCTCCCTGCAACCCACGGGCTCGGACGACCTGCGTCCCTATCCCCAGTTCAGCAAGCCGCAGGCGCTGCTGTTCCGGTTCTCGCATGCACAGCACCTGGACAAGGAGGAGCGGCTGGACCCTGCCACCGGGTTTCGCGCCGACTGCACCTTTTGCCACAAGTTTGAGGGAGAGGGGGTTTTCGCCGGGTTTCCGGGCCACACTGAATGCGCCGCCTGCCATTCCAAGCCCGACATCCTGCCCAACCTCACGGCCCGTTCCACCAGCGCCGATTGCAGCCAGTGCCACGGCGCGACCGAGCGGGACAACCCGGGTTTCAGCAAGGAGCGGCGGCTGACGGGACCTCAGCAGGCCTCAGGGTCGGCAGTGAACCTGAAATTCGCCCATTTGCCCCATCTGCAACCGAATGAGGCCGAGCGCATCGCATGTGTCACCTGCCACTACAAAATCCCTCAGAGTCAGCGCCTGGCCGATCTCAGCCACCCGGAAATCCTGGACTGTGTGGCCTGCCACGACGGGCAGCAGGAGTTGGTGTCCCATTTCAGGATGGAGGACTGCCAGGCCTGCCACCTCGAGCCTGGGGAAGGGGTTCTGCCCGCCAGCCACAGCCGCAGTGTCAAGCCCCTGTCCCACAGCGCCGGTTTCCGCAGACACCACCAGGAGGAAGCCTCGGCCGGGAATGCCAAGTGCTTCGTTTGCCACACCCATGTTTCCCCCGCCGTTCGCCGGGGTGGGGATTGCGCGGCTTGCCACCAGGTGATGCGGCCCCTTTCCCACACGCCGCGCTGGCGGGATGCCATCCACGGAAAACACGCGGCCCTGGATCGCCAGGCCTGTGCTGTCTGTCACACGGCCGACACCTGTTCGCGATGCCACAACCAGGTCCCCAGAAGCCACCTTCCGCTTGGACTGTTCAAGGCCGGGGCCCACGCCGACCTGGCCACCCTGCAGCTGCGCTCCTGCTTTACCTGCCACACCTTCGAGGAAAGCTGCGCGGCCTGCCACCTGCGGTAAGGAGAATCGGAAGGCTCCCATGAAGCGCAGAGAGTTCCTGGCTGCTTCCACCACCGCCCCGGCATGGCTGTTTGCCCGGACGGGGGAAGGCCGGGAAGCTACCAGGCATCAGGATGGTTTCTTGAAGGAGCACGGTTTTTGGGACTACACCACCCCGGGGGCCGGAGGGATGGAGTCGTACGGGCAGGACGACTACCTTTCCCTGCTCGACGACATGGCCGGGGCGGGCATGAACTCGCTGATGGTCTACGTAAAGTGGCTGACCACGGGTTACCGGTCCCGCCTGCCGTTTCAGGACCAGTCTCCCGACAACCCGGTCATCGCCTCCGACAACTCCCTGCTGCAGAAGACCATCGAGGAAGCGGGCAAGCGGGGGATCAAGGTTTGGCTGGGTGGCGCGGTGACCTATTTCGACACCTCCAGGTTTCGAGCCGATCCCTACCGAACCTACACCCGCTTGAGCGGGTTCGATCTGCCGGTCGAGGTGGGGTTGTACGATACGGACACTCCCGGGTTGATCGAGCGCATCGTCCGGATCTACGAGGAACTGGTGGATATGTTTCCAGGGGCCGGCGGCCTGCAGGTGGAGCTTGAAGGGGCCGGAGTCGAGAACCCTCGCCGAATCCCGCTCTATGATCGATGGGCCCGGGAAAACGGGCGACCGCCATTTTCGGAACTGGGCCACCCGTTCAATCCCCGGTCTTTCGATGTGCCCGACTGGCGGGACTACACCACCGATTCCCGCCTGAGGGTGCTCCAGGCCGTCGAGGATGCCGTGCGGGCCAAGGGGTTTCGGGGAGACCTGACCACGATCTGCGAAACGGGATCGTCACCCTACGCCCTGGGTCAGGCCGTCAACCTGAGGGAATTCCACAGGCGCTTTCCCCACTGGTCCGCCACCACCTACGAGTACGACAAGTGGAACCACCGCTACGGCATGATGGACCTCTGCATCGACCATCCCAAGCGGGAGGGGCTCCAGGTGTCTTATCTGCCCCGAGGCGTCATGACCTGGGGAAACCGGTGGCCGCTGCCGATCGCCCTGGAGCAGAGTTGGCGGATGGACCTCGAAGACATTCAAAGATTCAAGCCCCACGGGGTGTGGTGGTTCGGAAGCGGTGGGCGCAACCAAGGCGCCCACGTAAGCCTTGCCCGTCTGCGCAAGTCCGGCTACAGCAGCGGCGAGGAGGCGCGACGAGCCTTGTTGAGGCTGGCGTCGGAGCTTTCCTGAAAAAACGAAAATAGGAGCAATCCACGAACGGCCACCGAGCGAGACGGTGCGTGTTCCCTTGAGGAGCAAGAGTGACGGGAGCAGGCCCGCCCGGGAACGCGGGCGTCCCGCCCGCATGCACTCCCGTTGCGTGCCGCTCAGTTTCCCCGCGATGCGCCACCCGGCCACCCTGGCGGCGGGAACCCCCTGGGCCCGGGCGAAGCAGAGCCCTGGCGCCGTTGCCGGTCGAGCCGGGTCGAGAAGATGGCCAAGGCCTTGCCAGCGTTGTGCGGGCGGGACGCCCGCG
>JAPOZE010000311.1:1538-3653 GCA_026706225.1 Acidobacteriota bacterium | reverse complement strand
ACGAGGTCTGCAAGACGAGCAGCCCGATGACCACGCGCGGGACCTCGGCGGCGTTCCTGCCGGCCATGCTGGGATTGTTGGAGCCGGAGAGTTCGCGGGCCTGGGACTGCCCGTTTTTCAGGATCGCGATCGACATGAGCCATGTGAGCTGGGTGATGACCGCGAACACGCTCCGGACCTTGCCGGAGCCGCTGATGAGCCGCTGCCGGGTGCGCTGCACATCCCGGACGTGACGCCGGAGCAGCTGCAGGGCTTCGCCCGCCGCCGGGGGGCAGCGATGGCGCTTCCGGATGCGGCGGTGGACGCGGTCGCCGAAGTCATCGGCCGCGCGCCGGAGACCATACAGGCGCGAATCAGCTTGCGCGACGTCAACCGGATGCTGGAGCGGGCGGAGGACCTTGCCAACCGCCCGACCCTGCACTGACATGCTGCCCGGCCCCGGACCCCGAAAAGGAGACGAACCGCAATGTCCCTGTTCCGCGACCTTCTGGCGATGCTGAACCTCCCGCTTCCCGTGTTCCTCATCGTGGCGCCGGCCTTGACCGCCCTGATCCGCGCGTTCGTGGAGGCGCACGGCACGCCCATCGCGGTCGGGAAGACCTGGGCCGGAGAGATCGCGCGCAGGAGGCGGCTTGCCGGCCGACCTCCGAAGACGAACGCCGGCGACGTGGCGCTGGCGGACTTCATGACGGCGGGCGGCGGCATTGACCGTCACCTGCGGTCCGGAGACCCGTTCCTGGTCCTGGTCGAGCGCCTTCGGAGCTTCCGCCCGTTCGGGGCGCCCTCGAATCTGCAGCTGCTGTCGACGACCGGGCTGCTCCGGGGGCTGGAGCGGGTGGCCGTCATGCCGTCCGCGGACGAGGTCCTCCGCGACATGCTGCATCCCCCGCGCAGGTGAAGCCGTGCCGGCGTTTCCCCTAATCGAAGGACAGCCTCCCATGCGCATCCAGGTGCTCTCCGATCTCCACCTTGAATATGGCGGCGACATCCCGCCGCTCGCGCCGGGGGCGGAGATTGTCGTGCTCGCGGGCGACCTCGCGCCGGCGAAGCACCGCGCCATCCGGCTTGCGGCCGAAATCTGGAAGGACGCCGCGCATATCCTCTACGTCCCCGGCAACCACGAGTTCCACGGCTCCGATATCGAGGAGGCCCGGCGCCTGCTTGCGCTCGACTGCGGGCTCTACGGCGTGACCCTGCTCGATACGGCAGCGGTGACGATCGGCGATGTCCGCTTCATCGGCGCCACGCTCTGGACGGATTTCCGCCTGGACTGCCGGCCCGGGCATCGCTCCGGGCCGGGAACGGGCGGGGTCAGGGACTGGCTTACGCAATCTAGGGACACGACCGCGGAGGCGAAGGCCCGCAGGGAGGCCGGCAAACGGTTCGGCGACTTCACTGGCCTCATCCGGGACTGGAAGTCGCCCGAAGGCGACGGCCTGCTGACCACAGGCGAAACCGCGCGCCGCCACGCCCGCGACCGTGCCTTCATCGAGGCGGAGATCGCGGCGGCCCACGAGGCCGGCCTCGAAGCCGCGGTCATCACCCACCATGCGCCGAGCCCCGCGAGGTGATGATCCGTCTCTTCGGCGTACCGGACAGCATGGGCGAGCGCGCCCTGGAGTGGCTCGACTCTCAACTCCTTCGAAAATGGACGGACAGCGACCTGCCCGAACTCGAAACGCTCCTTAAGCGGGTGGCCCGGGCTTCCACCGGTCCGAACTGCACGAAATCCTGAACAGGCTGAAGAATGGTTCCGCACAGGATTGAACTGCCCGATTGCCGCCAGCACCTCGAATGGGTCGTCCGGCTGCAGGACGACCTGTTGCAGGCGCTGTGCGACCCCGGTCTGGCCGCCGACCGGGTCACCGCCGATTGGGTAGCCGCGCGGCGCCCGGATATCGACGCCGGCTGGGTCCAACGCTTCTGCGGATGGAAACTGGCCGGGCGCTCCGTTCTCGCTCGCATGCAGGCGGTCGCCGGCCTCCCGGTTCCAGACAGGCAGGCCCTCCTCGACCACTACCGGGTCAATCTGCGTTTCCACGAAGCGTTCGACGAGCATCTCGAGCCGCCGCCGCGAACGACGCCGTTTTTTTTTAATGATACGGCGACCACCGA
>JAPOZE010000311.1:0-1528 GCA_026706225.1 Acidobacteriota bacterium | reverse complement strand
GCTCCCACCGCAAGCGCCTATCGAAACTTCTTCGAGATGTTCTATGCGCCGATCTTCTATCGCGACAAGGGCTACCCCATCGACGCCGACGACCTGAACGGAGAACCGTTCACCAGGGATCATTACCTGCATGCATACCGCACCACAAACGACCTGACGCTCGTATGTCCCACCTGCGACGGTTCGATGGACGGAGCCGAACTGGACCACTGGCTGGCCAAAAGACACCTCCCCGAACTGAACTGCCATCCCGAGAACCTGGTGGAAATCTGCAGCGCCTGCAACAGTTCCGCCAACAAGGGACAGAAGCTGGCGCTTGACGAGTCTGCCCCCGAACCCTTCGACGACTGGTTCCACCCGCACCTGCGCTCCGCTGCCGGCGCGTATGAGATCAGCGTGGAAAGAGGCAGGCCACGATTGGTGTCTTCTCTTCCCGAGGCCCAGACGCGGCTGGACACTTTTGGTAACCTGGTAAACCTTTCAAGCCGCTGGAAAAACGAATACCGCGCTCAATTCAAGGTCATCGCTCAACGTATCCGGCATCGTCGGCGCCTTGGCAGGACATTCGACGAACCCGCTCTTCTTTCCCAACTTGAATCCTGGAAGACCAATGCGGAGGCCGGTCAGGGCCTTCGCCCGCACCAACTGCTGGAGACCGCGCTGCTGTCGGTGGCTCTGGACCCTTCTTCTTCGGCGTTCTCCGAGTTCCTCGACTACGCAACCGCCCCGACGTGACCGCCGGCGGGTCGATCGCGACGACGGCCAGGCCGCCGTTCGACATGACGTGAAATTCACGAGTTCCGGTAGCTGCTTTCGAAAAGATCGGCAAACGATTCCAGTTCCTTCTTGCTTTTGACGGTAACTTCCAGATCGCCCGTCCCGTAGTGTCCTACTTGGCGCACGTCCCTCAGGCCCTCCCTTGAAAGATCGGTGTCTTCCGGGTCGATGTTCAGATATATGCGGACCTGGCGTTTTTGATTGTAGATCTGGACGGACGCAAAGTTCCTGCTCCGCTTGAACGCCACATAGTGCTTTTGCCTATGAACCGCGACATCGTCACCGAGAGACTTCAGCTGCGTCTCCAGCGCCTCGAATATCCCCCTCACGGCTGCGGGCGCGTCCGCGATCTTCTTTTCGATGTTCACCTGGCCGATGTTTTTCGCTTTTGAGGCACTCTCTCGGCCCGGTACGGCCTCCTCCAGCTCCTCCGTCAGCTTGGGCAGCACAAGAAGCCTGTGAACGAGCCCTTCGACGGTATCCAGTATCGTCTTAACCTGCTCCCGTGTCGGCGCCCAGCCCCGATGCGCCGCTGCGTGACCGGCCTCGAGAACCGGGGCCAGGATATCGCGCTCATGCTGGGAGATCTTTCCTTCGCCGACGAGCGCGTTCAGTCCTTTCTCGAAGGTTCCCTTGTCTCTGACAGTCAGGATCAGCAATCGGTCCAATAGCGTCCGCGAACCGAACGTTGCTAGATAGAGAGACTCCGACTGAAGCGACTTGTAGACCTCCTCCGAAATCTGGCGCAGCG
>JAPOZE010000448.1 GCA_026706225.1 Acidobacteriota bacterium | reverse complement strand
ACAAGTACGGCATTCACCTCAAGGAGTTCGGCGACTCGCAGGAGCGGCTGCTGGAAGTTTAGCCGCTCGACTGCGGGCTCCCCGTCCTCGATTCTCAAAACGCTAAGGCAAGCCAGGTTACTTGTCTTCTTGCCCTCCTTCCACAACCCTTTCGGAAATTTCAATCGCCCGCGACTGCGCGGGCATGATGGAGGTCTTTATGCGGATGACGCCCGTTGGAAGAGTCAATTGGTGGGGCTGCCTTGCAGCCGGACTGCTCTGGATGGTCATGGGCCCGGCGCCGGCTGAAGGGGGAGACTTCTACCTCGGTCTCACGGGCTCGGGCGAACGTCTGGATGTTCTGTACGACAAGACCGTGGACAACACCAGCCCCAGCAACCTTTCACTCAACCCGGGCGAGGTCTTTCGAGCCGATGACTCCGCTACCAAGGCGGCTTTCGGCTACGGCTTCCTGGCCGGCTACCGCGTGCCTCTGGGCCTCACCGGTGTCTTCGTGGCCGGCGAGGGCGACCTGGCCTATCACCGTGGCGCAGTGATAGGACGCTTGCCGGGGTTGGGGACTTCCGAGGGGCGCAACCAACTGGGGGAGGTCTGGCCGGAGGACTGGTCCTTCGACAAGGACAGAAGCGTCGGCTTCACCCTGCGCCTGGGAGCCGGAATTCCGGTGGTGGGACCGGGGCTCGGCCCCAGCGTTTACGGGCTGGTGGGCCTGCGCCACCTCAAGGCGGGGTTCAGGTCGGACTATACCGGATGCCTGAATCCGATGCCCTGTACCGAGGCCGGCGAGTTCACCTCGGGGACCGACCGATTCGACGAGAACTTCATCGGCTGGACCACCGGAGGCGGGATCGAAAAAAAGCTGGGAGCCATCGCCATAAGGGGCGAAGTGAGGTACACCGACTACCGAAGCGCCTCCCGGACCATTCCCTTCACCGACGTGGGGGTCACGGTCCCCTTGTCGCTGGAAGCCAGCGGAGTCAGCGCCCGGGTGGGCCTGCTCCTGTACTTCTGAAACGCGGCCGCCTGCCGCATCGCTATGAGTTGCGGCCTTTAAACCCGACGCGCACTTTCTCGAAAAGCAAGAGTGATCGGAGGAGGCCCCCCGGGAGCGCGGGCGTCCCGCCCGCATGCACTTCCGTTGCGTTCCGCTCAGTTTCTCTGCGATGCAGCACCCGGTCACCCTCACGGCGGGAACTCCATGGGCCCGGCCGAAGCAGAGTCCTGGCGCCGTTGGATCGACCAGAAACGGTGCCTCAGATCTCCTTCCGTCCGGTTGGTCTCCCAAGAACCTGACCGGATGCGCTCCACTTCCTGAACCGTAGCGTCTGGTCCTGTCCATCTGTCTACCCGTTTTCGAGTTGTATTTCGCTTGTTTTCTGCGCCCATATACAAATAAAATGTTACCTGATAGGTAATATAAACAGATACCAGTGTGGAGATCACTTTCCTCAACCGAAAGCTCGCCAAGACATTCAACTCAGCCAATGCTCTCCACAGAGCATACGGCCCTCGCATGGCGCGGACGCTCATGACCCGCCTCGCAGTGCTCCGGGAAGCTCGCACCCTGTCGAAGGTACCGACCGTCCCACCGAACCGGTGTCATCAACTTCATGGAAATCGTGCCGGGCAGTTTGCCGTCGATCTCATTCATCCCCGCCGGCTGATTTTCAGACCCAATCATGACCCGATCCCGGTCAAAGCGGACGGAGGGATTGACATGGAACAAGTGACTGCGATTACTGTCATCGATATAGTTGACTATCATTGAAGGAGGTAAACGGCATGGTGGCAACGACATATTCCTACCGGCCCGACTATGCGGTTCCGCCCGGCTGGGTCCTGGAGGAACACTTGGAGAGTCACGGCCTCTCTCCTGCCGAGCTTGCCCGCCGCTGTGGCCGTTCTGCAAAACTGATCAGCGAAATCATTGCCGGCAAGGCTCCGGTTGAGCCCAAGACCGCGCTGCAATTCGAGAGAGTGCTTGGCGTCGATGCCGGCATTTGGCTGGGAATCGAGGCACGATATCGGCTTCACCAGGCTCGTGAGGCCGAGGCGGAAGAGACGCGAAGAGCCGCTGTCTGGGCAAAGACTTTTCCCGTACAGGAATTGGTGAAACGAGGGGAGATCGAAAAGCCCGCCTCTGAGTCCGATGCGGTGTCAAAGCTGCTGGCCTTTTTTGGCGTAGGGTCGGTTCAGGTGTGGCATATCCGGTGCGATCAGATGAATGTGGCGTATCGGCATTCGCGCAGCTTCAAGAGCGACCGCGCAGCCTTGGCGGCTTGGCTGCGGCTTGGGGAAATTGATGCTGAGCAGCAGGAGTGTATCGATTACAACGCGGCCCGTTTCAAGCGGGCGTTAAGGGAGATTCGCGGACTCACGCGGGCTCCGGTAACGAGCGCGCTCGAACAGGCGCAACAGCTCTGCAATGGAGCCGGCGTGGCGCTGGCGCCGATCGAACCGTTCCGCGGCACGGCGCTCAGCGGCGCGGCCTGGTGGCTCAACCCTCGGAAGGCGGTGATTGCGCTCAGCGCGCGCCACAAGACGGACGACCATCTGTGGTTCAGCCTGTTCCACGAGTCTGCCCACATTCTGCTGCACAGCAAGAAGACTGTTTTTATCGATGGGACGCAGGCGGGCGGCGAGGTCGAAGACATTGAAACCCAGGCCGACCGGTGGAGTTCCGATTTTCTTGTGCCCCGCCCCCAATGGGAGCGGTTCAGGATCTTCGATTCCTATAGCGAAAGTTACATTCGTCAATTCGCCGAGGAACAGGGTATAGCCCCGGGGATCGTTGTCGGTAGGCTGCAGTACGAAGGCCGTCTGCCGTGGAGGACTCGTTTGAATAAGCTGAAGCTGCGGTTGGCGTGGAGCACTGCATCATGAGCGACTCGTTTGCGTTCAATAAGGGCACCAATGGCGTCCAACCCTCTCCGCAATGCACCGAAAAATTCGAGCAGCTGAAGGATTTGTTGCGAGCGATGTTCCAGCTCGACCGCGGGGATCTCGATTTCGGCCTATACCGGATCATGAATCCGAGGGCCGCTGAAATTGAGGCGCACCTGAAGCGATTGCCTGAGGGGCTCACGGAAGCCCTCACCTGCGAGCGTGCAGCCTAGCTTTGTAGGTCGGGGAAGCCGAAGCTGTAACCCGAGATCCTGTGCATTATCCCTGCTGGATTACGCTTCGCTCAGCCGGCAAATGGAATCGTCTCGCACATTGAGTAACGCGAAAACCAACGAAGGATCATCAATGAAAGTTTATATAAATACAGAACGCAAACATGCTTGCGTTCTCCGTTCGTCTGATATCAAGAAGCTTTGGACATTGCTAGAGGATGATGTTGGCACGGTGAATGCCAGAATAAAATGTTCAGATGACGGAACGCGAGAGTTCAATGATTTGGAAAAACTAACGTTATACGAGAATCCTCCCGCAAAGCACATCGTCTCTCTTTATATTAAGTCTCGTTCTGACGACTGGGGAAAATCTGTAGATCTCGCATTTTCGAACAACGAATTCTCAAGCATAGACATTAGTATCGAGGCACAGGAACAATCGGCATCAGAAATTAGAGGGAAGATTTCAGACATCTTAGATGGGACTAGGGCCTGTTAACACTAGCGAAGCGCCTCGAAGATGAGGGCAAACAGGATGAA
>JAPOZE010000317.1 GCA_026706225.1 Acidobacteriota bacterium | reverse complement strand
CGTGCAGAGTTTCCTCGAGAACCGGACACGCAACGTGGTGAATCCCTGAATCCCGGGCTGAAATCGACGAGCCCCGGCGCTGAGCTTCGGCGTCGCCAGTAGCCACCAGGAGGTCTTGATGGCCCGTATCCGATTACCGTCGCAGAACCTTTCCCGCGCATTCCTCGAGGTGGTGGAACAGTCCGCCATCGCCGCTGCCCGCACCATGGGCATCGGCGACCGGGAGTTCTCCGATCAGGCCGCGGTGGAGGTGATGCGGAAGATCATGGACAGCGTTCCCATGAAGGGGACCATCGTGATCGGAGAAGGTGAGCGGGACCAGGCCCCCATGCTCTACATCGGGGAAAAGGTCGGCAAGCACAAGGACCTTGTCGAAGGCGAGCAGGTTACGCACGAGGTGGATATTGCCGTCGACCCGCTGGAGGGCACCAACCTTTGCGCCACCGGGGCGCCCGGAGCCATTACGGTGCTGGCCAGCTCCGAAAAGGGCGGGCTGCTGAATGCTCCGGATTGCTACATGGAGAAGATCATCGTCGGCCCCTCCTCCAAGGGGGTCATCGATATCGACGCCTCGGTCAAGGACAACCTCCGGGCCATCGCCAAGAGGCTGGACCGCGACGTGGAGAACCTGGTGGTGGTGGTTCTGGACCGCCCCAGGCACGCCCGGCTGATCCAGGATATTCGGGCTGCCGGCGCACGCATCCGCCTCATTACCGACGGCGACCTCTCGGCCGGCATCAGCGTGGCCCTCCGCGGGACCGGGGTCCACGCGGTCATGGGAATCGGCGGCGCCCCGGAAGGGGTGTTGACGGCGGCGGCGCTCCGCTGCCTCAATGGAGAGATCCTGGCAAGGCTGGTGGTGAAGGACGAGGCGCAGGCCGAGCGGATGAAGAGCATGGGCATCAAGGACCCGGACAAAGTCTACGCCACCACCGAGCTGGCCTCGGGCAAGAACATCATCTTTGCGGCTACCGGCGTCACCGACGGCACCCTGCTGAAGGGGGTGCGGTTCTTCGGAGACGGCACCCGGACCCAGTCGATCCTGATGAACCTGGCGAACCGGCACGTCCGCTTCGTGGACACCGTCCACCTGGCTCAACGTCCCGACATCAGCGTCCACCTGTAGGGCCGGTGACCGTCTGCCGGCGGATGCCCGAGTCGTTCCTTCCTTTCCCATTGCGAGCTTGAATCCAACCCCTGATCGATGGTGCATCCTCGGAGGCGCCCCCTTCTTCCCGGAGGTCCGGCTTGGGAGTCCTGGTCAGCGTCCTGGTCGCCGCCGCCGTAGCTCTCTTTCTGCCTGAAGCCGTCCTGCGGCTGCAACCGGCGCTGGCGCCCGCCTTTGCGCTGACCATGGTCCTGGTGGGAAGCCTGGTGCGGGCGCAACACAGGGAGAGCTTCCGGCGGGCCCCGCTACGGCCCATCCTGGGCCTGATCTGCCAGTACACCGTGATGCCCTTGACGGCCTGGCTGATTTCCCTGGGCTTCCAGGAACCCGCCCTGCAGATCGGTATCGTGCTGGTGGGGTGCATGCCCGGCGCCATCGCTTCCAACGTCATGACCCTGCTGTTCAAGGGCGATCTGATTCTCTCCATCACCCTGACCACCCTGGCCACCTTGACCTGCCCGGTGATCCTGGCCTTCTGGCTGCCGCTCCTGGCCGGCGCTCAACTCGAGGTTCCGGCAGGCTCCCTGGCCGTGAGCGCGGTCTGGATGGTGCTGCTGCCGGCAGCCGCCGGGATCCTGCTGCGAACCTACCTTCCGAAATTTCCGCCGTGGTGGGACCGGATGGCCGCGCTGGCGGCTTCCATGGCCATCGTCCTGATCATCATGGTGGTGGTGGCCGCCAATAGGGAAAGGCTGGCCGAGACCGGTCCCTTCCTGATGGCGGCCCTGGTGGCGCTGAACCTGAGCGCCTATGGCGTGGCCTACCTGGCCGGCGGGTTGCTGGGCTGGCCCCCGGCTCAGCGCCGGACCCTGGTGATCGAGGTGGGCATGCAAAATGCCGGGCTGGGCTCCGTGCTGGCCATGGCTCACCTGGGGCAGGCGGCTGCCATTCCGAGCGCGTTCTACACGGCCCTGTGCGTGTTGACCGCCGCCATGGGCCTGCCTCTGCAGCGGCGGTGGGAGAGACGTCGCTCCATTCGTTGACAAATCCCCATGAGATCTATAGAGTTAAGCTTCCCACGGAGGAGTGTATCCGCAACAGGCACAGATTGGCCCAGGGCCTTGCCGGCAAAGTGCTTTCTCGAGTTGTGAATTCTTTGCGCAAGGGCCGCTAGAGCCGAGGAGCAGAGCATGGCGTTCCACAGATTCAACGGTTTCATGGTCGGGTTGTTCCTGCTGAGTCCGGCGGCGGAATTGGCGGCCGGCGCCGACCGGCCCAAGCCATCCTACTCCGAGCCCGAACTGCACACGCTGGTTCCCCTGGGCGGCAGGGCCGGCTCAACCGTGGAGGTCGAAGTTCGAGGCAAGTTCCTGGCCGGCGCCCACGCCGCCTGGATGGGCCACGATGCCTTTGACGTACGGGTGAAATCGGTGGAGCCCGTGGCCGACCCTGAGGCGAAGGGTGACGAAAAGGCCGAGTCGAAGGATGACGGCGAGTACCGGGTCAAGCTCCGGATCGACATTTCCCCGGACGCCACCCCGGGTCCGCACCCGCTGAGACTGGTGTCCGCGGGAGGAGTCTCCAACCGGCTCTACCTGCAAGTCCACCAGGACCCGGTCATTGCCGAGTCGTCCCGGCCCCACCAGAAACCTGCCACGGCACAGCCGGTCGCCGTTCCCGTGGTGGTCAACGGCGCCATCTCGCGGCAGGGGGAACTGGACTACTACAGCCTGGAAGCGGCCAAGGGACAGGAGGTGGCGTTTGAGGTGATTTTCAGCCACGAAACCCTGACCAAGGGCTTTCGCCCCCAACTGCGAATCTATGAGACCGCGGGCAGTTGGCTGGGATCCCGCCAGCTCACCCAGTTGGCTTTTCACAGTGAAGTCCATGGAGAAATCAATTTGAGCCCGGGCGAAGCGGGACCGCCCATCGGAACCACACCGATCAACTCGGGATTGAAGTATCGCTTCGGCAAGGCCGGCCGCTACTTGGTGGAAGTGGCTTCGGAGCGATTCCAGGGGAAACCGGAGTACGCCTACCAGCTCAGAGTGGCCCCGGCAGGAGCGGATTACCAGAGCCGCCTCAAGGACTCGGAGTGGGGGCGATCTTTCACACGCAGGATCGGCGCCGACCGTTTGGAAGCTCTCTGGGCGCGGACGGTGACCTCCAATCGCCCCACCGACCCGGGGGCCGAAGGACAGCCCGCCTCCGGCCGCCCCGATCCGGAGACCGCCTACGACAACCAGCAGGGGAAGCGCCCGGCTCCCATTCCCAACCGAGTGACCCACTGGGCGGAGAAAGAACCCAACGATGATTCGGGTCGAGCCACCGAGGTGGCCTTGCCGGGCCTGATACAGGGGTCCATCGACCGGCCGGGAGACGTGGACACCTACCGATTCAAGTTGCCGTGGGCTCAGCGCCTGGCATTCGAGATCCAGACTCCCGGGTTGAGCCCCCCCCATTTCACTCCCCGATTCGAGATCACGGATGCCGCCGGCCGGTCCATGGTGACCAACCTGCATAAAGTGAACTCGACGCTGAGCGAGGGGC
>JAPOZE010000676.1 GCA_026706225.1 Acidobacteriota bacterium | reverse complement strand
TCCATGAGCCGGCGCCGGCGCTCGAACAGGTCCGAGCGGGCATAGGCCGCCTCGACCCGGTTCCGGACCACATGCGCCAGGGCCGCCTCGATCACCTCCCGGGGATGATCGGTCTCTTCCGCCGCCCAGTCCCGAAAGCTCGACCGGAAGCCATGCGGCACGGCCGCGATCTTCAAGTCCTTGAGCAGTCCTGACAGCATCATGTCCCCGAGCTGCTTTCCGTGCTGCACGCTCGGGAACACGAACCGACCGCCATCACCGAGCGCCCGCACCTCCTCCAGGATCTCCAAGGCACGCCGGCATAGCGGAACGCGGTGCTCACGGCGGGTCTTCATGCGTGTGGCCGGGACGGTCCACACAGCGCCGTCCCGATCCATCTCGGTCCGGAGCGCCCCACGGACCTCGCCGGAGCGGGCCGCCGTCAGCACCAAGAACTCGAAGGCCAGCTTCACCACCGGCCTCGCACTGGACGCCCGCACTGTCTCGATCGCCGACGCCACCTCTCGGTGAGGCAACGCCTGCATGTGCTGCACCAGATCCCGTTGCGGTCCCAGAACGGGTCCGATGCGGTCGCAGGGGTTATCCGGCCGAAGCTCCATCGCCACAGCCCACTCCATGACCGTCCGGATGCGCCGACGCACGCACCGGGCCATGGGAGCCTTCACGTGCCAGATCGGCGAGAGGATCTCCAGCACGTCGGCGCTCGACACCTCAGAGACCGGCATCTTCCCGATGCGCGGGAAGGCGTAGCGTTGGAGGCTGCTCAGCCAGGCCTTCGGGTGCTTGCGGTTGCGCCAGGCGGGCCGCAACTGGTTCCAGACCTGTTCGGTGGCATAGGCAAAGGTGGGCATCGA
The DNA here is from genome assembly GCA_026706225.1 of Acidobacteriota bacterium. The sequence continues at coordinate 2,823 of JAPOZE010000676.1, read as the reverse complement.
CCGGGTGCGGCGTTTCTCGGCCAGGGGATCGCCGCCCGCCCGGGCCAGCTTGCGGTTGGCGAAGGCCTGCTCGCGCGCTTCCTTGAGTGAAACCAGCGGGAACCCGCCCAGTCCGAGTTCGGTTCGGCGTCCGCGAATGGTGAGCCGCTGAATCCAGCTTCGGCTCCCGGACGGCCGGACATCAAGAAAGAGGCCGTGGCCATCGCAGTACCGTCCGGATTGGGAGACGTTACGGACAAAGGCGGGGGTCAGGGAGTCTTGGGGGTGGTGCCCCTGGGGCTTGCGTTTCGGCGGTCGTTTGGAAAGCGTAGAACCTACCATTACACCTACCATAAAGCAGTGGAATCAGATGTATTGTACGGAGGGTTATCGGACATGTCAAGTTCCAGGATCCCTGAATAACTAACCATAAATAAATGGGTTATAGATGTCACGGGATGTCGTTGGACGAAACGGTCAAACAAATAATGGCTTTAGGCTCGACAACCCCTGCGACCGGGTCGGAACGGTGCTGGGCGTCCAACAGCACGTTGCCCAGCACATGCGGGCCTTGCCGCATCGGGAGGTGGCCGCGGCTATCGGCACGGTGCGGGGATCGACGGCATTGGAGGCCGGCAAGCTGGCCTTCGAGTACTTGGTGTTGACGGCAGCCAGGTGGAGCGAGGTGCGGTGGGCCGAGTGGGCGGAGATCGATCGCAGCGGCAGGGTGTGGACCATTCCGGCAAGGCGGATGAAGATGAATCGCCAGCACCGGGTGCCGCTGTGCGGACGCGCCCTGGAGATTCTCGAGGCGGCCGAGGCGCTCGGAGAGGGAGACGGTCCGCTGGTGTTCACCCATGGGGAAGGGCAGCCTCTCGACGACAGGCAGCTGAGGTGGATGGTGCGGGAGCTTGGGATTGCGGCGGTGCCGCACGGGTTCAGATCCAGCTTCAGGGACTGGGCGGCCGAGGAGACCGACCATCCACGCGAGGTGATCGAGGCGGCCCTGGCGCATGTGGTCCGCAACCGGGTCGAGGCGGCCTATGCCCGCTCGGACCTGTTCGAGCGCCGGCGTGTCCTTATGAACGACTGGGCGCGTTACCTGGCCCAAGGGATCGGTTGACCGGGGCAAGCCAGGCTCGAAGTTCCCGGGAGCGGGAGAAGGGAGCGGCGGCGGTGATGGGGGGAGGGGGGAGTTCCCCCCGGCCGGGGTTCGAAGGGGCGGAGCCCCTCGCCAGCCCCAATGTCATACATTGGGTAGGCTGGCTCCCCTTTATTACGCGTTGCGGCACCGGCCTCGCTGTCCCCGCCTCGATTCCCGGGGGTTTCACGTCTTGGGTCTTGCGAGGCCTGAGGAGGGAAATTTGAGATGGCATCGGCAAGATTCCGTGCCGGTCCGCAAGCGCACATCAGACAACGGGGTGTATGTGCAGGGAAATTGGTTCTTGATGTGCACGGCGGCCTCGCTCCATGCCGCTGGTTCCTTTACGGTTGGCGGCTCAGGCTCTGAGGCGACAGTGCTGCAGCGGGCAGGCCGGACGTGGACGGGAGCGACCCCGGTTTGGGATGCCTGGATCGGCATCCCTGAGGGTCGGCATGTGCGCGCCCATGCCACCCTCCCGGAGGGTCGCTCCCGTCTGCATCCATCCTTGGCAGGAAGGCCACGAAACCGGTGCGAGGTCCTGTCCCGCTCCTGCTGCCGGGCCGGGACTCCACCGGTCCTGCGCCGGTCCAAGGAAAGTTCCCGTGGGCCGCCTGTCACTCCACGTCAAACCAGAACAGGCTGAGGGTCCCCGCGGCGGTCTCCCCCACCGTGCCGCTGTAGAGCACCAGTTCGGTGACCCAGCCCTCCGAGTCGGCCAGATGCGCGAAGTAGCGGTTCCGGGTCGTCGCCCAGGCCATCTCGTTCGACGGCCACAGCGAGGTGGCCTTCAACTCCCCCCGCTCGTTGATCCGGATCCGCAAGGCGGCCACCGCCACCGGTCCGGTGGCGCTCACCCGCAGCAGCCCGGAAGAGAACTCCTCCGGCAAGTCCAGGATCTCGTCCAGCATGGTGGAGGCCTGGCCGTAGGGTCCCAGCGTGAGGCTCCCCAGCGGCGGCGCCAGCGATCCGTCCGGGCGGGTGATCTCCAGACTGACCGAGACCTCCTCATCGGTCGTGTTGGCAACCGCCAGGCCGGTGCGGACCGAACCGGGTTCACCCGGCATGCCTGCCTCTTCGACCGGGACCCGGAACCCGGTCGCGGCCCCCTCAGCGGCCACCCCGGCGGCCGCGACCGTCTTGCCTCCCGAGGCGAAGGTCATCACCTGCAGGCCTTGGGGCGCGGCGCCACTCGCGGGAGTGGCCCGCACCGAGCCCGTGGTCAGCCGCCCGGTCGGGTACGAGGCCCGGAAGCGCTGGGCGCTTCCGCCCGCAATGGCGTACTCGAAGCTCGTTCCCATCCGCCCGTCCGCCAGCGTCACCGCCACCGGAGAAGCGTCCGGACCCAGATACTCCAGCCTCCCCGCAATCGCCTCCCCGGTCGGGTTGACCAGGATGACATCGGTGCCCCAGCCCTGACCGTCGGCGAAGTGCGGGAACACCACCGGCGTGGTCGAGGTCCCCGAGAACGGCGAAGGAATCGATTGAAGCGGCAACACCGGCAGCGCCGCCACCAGACACTCCCCCGGCGCGTTGATCACCTCCCAAAAGGCCATCATGGCCACCCGGGGCGATGCTCTGAACGTGAAGGTCCCCACCACGCTCTCGACGTTGAACGGCTCCTCGTTCAGAAATCCCGACATGTGCTGATAGGCCTCCAGCGTGAAGCTCCCCTCGGCGATCCGGTTGCCCCCGGTATCGGT
>JAPOZE010000527.1 GCA_026706225.1 Acidobacteriota bacterium | reverse complement strand
CCAGCATGCTGCAGTTGACGGGTACCCTGGAAGTGCAGCCGGGCGGCCAGCGAGCCTTGCAGGACCTTTCGCCGCTCGAGGTCAAGATTTTGTTCGGGATGTTTTTGGCAGGAGTGGGGGTGAAGGCAGCCATCATGCCCCTGCATGCCTGGCTGCCCGCGGCCATGGCGGCTCCCACCCCGGTCAGTGCCTTGCTCCATGCCGTAGCCGTCGTCAAATCGGGAGTTTTTGGAGTGGTTCGAGTGGTGGGTTTCCTCTTCGGTCCGGAGTTGCTCAGTCGATTCGGACTCAATGAGGCCATGCTCTGGCTTGCCGGCAGCACCGTTCTGCTGGCCTCCTGCCTGGCCTTCGCGGAGGACAACTTGAAGCGGCGCCTGGCCTACTCCACCGTCGGCCACCTCTCGTACGTGGTTTTGGGGGCCGGGCTTCTCTCTCCGAGCGGTTTGATCGGCGGACTGCTTCACATTGCCAACCATGCCACCATGAAGATCGTCCTGTTTTTCTGTGCCGGCGCCATCTACGTGAACGCCCACAAGGAAAAAATCAGCGAACTGGATGGCATCGGTCGAGCCATGCCCTGGACCCTGGGTGCTTTTGCCGTGGCCTCGCTGGGCCTTGCAGGGGTTCCGCCGGTCAATGGCTTCGTCAGCAAATGGTACCTCGGCCTGGGTGCTCTGGAAGGAGGCAGCCTTGCGGTTGTGACGGTTCTTCTGATCAGCGGTCTGCTCAATGCCGGATATTTCGTGCCCATTGTCTACAGGGCTTTCTTCAAGCAGTCCGAAGACTACAAGTCCATCGGGGAGGCCTCCGCCTGGATGGTCGTCCCCTTGATCCTGGCTGCCTGCTTGTCGGCATTGCTGGGGCTGATGCCCGACCTGTTCTTTCACTTCTTCACCCTGGCAAACCAGATCGCTGCCCGGGTCCTGGAGGTCTCGAACCCATGAAACGGTGGCACTGGATTGCGCTGGCGGCGGTCATGATCGGTTCCCTGGTTCTGGAGCAGGCGGCCGTCCATCACGCCTCGGAGGCTTCCTACTGGTGGATTCATATTTCCGGTTTCTACGGATGGCTCGGTTTCCTCGGCTGTGTCGGGATCATTGTCGGATCCAAGCTGCTGGGCCGGAAATGGCTGCAAAAGAACGAGCACTATTACGATGGCGAGTGAACTGATCCTGCATCCTGCCTTCCTGGTGCTGCTGGGGGTCGTGGTCCTTCCGTTGCTCCCCCCCGGAGCCAGGGGGAAGGCCCTTCCGCTCTTTCCCCTGGCGGCCCTCTGGGTTTGCTGGAAACTTTCGGCCGATTACAGCTTTTCCGTCGAGTTCCTGGAGTACCGTTTGTCGATCCTGCAGGTGGACCGATTGAGCCGGATTTTCGGTATTGTTTTCTCCCTGATCGGCTTTGCCGGGGGGCTGTTCGCGCTGCACCTGAAGGATGTTCGCCAACAGGTCGCTGCCTTGCTCTATGCCGGCAGCGCACTGGGCCTGGTCTTCTCCGGGGATTGGCTGACCCTCTTCATTTTCTGGGAACTGACCGCCCTTTCGTCGACGGTTCTGATCTGGTCCCGGAAAGGGACGGGATCCAGGGTGGGTCTGCGTTATCTGCTGGTCCACCTGTTCGGGGGCAGCCTGTTGCTGGCCGGGATCCTGGGGCAGGTGCACGCCACCGGGGGCATCGCCCTTCAATTGCTGGAGTCCGGTCGGGTGTCCTCCTGGCTGATTCTGGGGGGCATCGCCGTCAACGCCGCCATTCCTCCGCTTCACGCCTGGCTGGCCGACGCCTATCCCAAGGCCACCGTGACCGGTGCGGTCTTCCTGAGCGCCTTCACCACCAAGTCGGCGGTTTACCTGCTTGCCCGAGTGGCGCCGGGGTGGGAGATTCTGATTGTCCTGGGAGTCATCATGGCTCTCTACGGGGTCATATACGCCGTCCTGGCCAACAACATCCGGGAGATCCTTGCCTACCACATCATCAGCCAGGTGGGGTACATGGTTGCGGGGATCGGCATCGGCACGCCGCTGGCGCTCAACGGCGCCGTTGCCCACGCCTTCAGCCATATCCTCTACAAGGCCCTCCTGTTCATGGGCGCCGGAATGGTCCTGCAGGCAACCGGCAGGAGTCGGCTCACCGAACTGGGAGGATTGGCCGGGAAGATGCCTCTTACGCTGTGGCTCTATATGGTCGGAGCTTTCTCCATTTCGGGCTTTCCACTCTTCAATGGCTTCATCAGCAAGTCCATGGTGGTCAGCGCCGCCCTGGATGCCCATCACCAGGCCGCCTTTCTACTTCTGCTCCTGGCATCGGTGGGAACCTTTCTCTCGATCGGTCTCAAGCTTCCCTATTTCACCTGGTTCGGCCGCAGCCGGCCAGAGTTGGGAGTGTCGCGCCCGCCCTTCAACATGCACCTGGCCATGGGGCTGCTGGCCCTTCTTTGCGTCGGCTTCGGAGTGTTTCCCTCGCTCCTGTACGCCGAACTGCCCTACGGTGCGAGCTACCGGCCCTACACCATCCCTCACCTGGTGGAGAGCGTTCAATTGCTCGCCGCAACCTTCTTCGGGTTCTGGTGGTTCCGTTCCAAGCTGGCCGGCCAGCCGACCTTGACGCTGGACACCGATTGGTTCTATCGTCGACCGGCAGGCTGGGTTCGTCGATGCCTGGTTGACGGGGTAAGCCGACTCTTCGACCGGGCCGACGCCGGAATCCTGGCCGGCATCGGTTGGCTGGCGCCCAGGTTCCGGGACCCCGCCCTTTGGTTTGGCCGAGGACCGGGACGCGAGCCGGAACCGGCAATCTCCGGCGACGACCCTGATGCGACACGGCCCAAACTGGAGTTCGCCGTCACTCTTGTTCTCCTCAGTGTGCTCTTGTTCACGGCAATGGCTTTCTTGCGATAGGCCGGCTGACATTCTTCGAGGTCTCCAATGACGATAGATCTCTTTTACCCCGCCCCCGAGGGCTTGCCGGTTCCGGTGAATCCTCCCAAGGGAGATGACGGAATCTACCGCCTGGTGAGCGGCACCGACTGGCGCCAGGTGCTGCAACTGGGGTCGGATCGCCTGGTCCGCGCCGGAGCTCTCTGGCTCTACGGTTTCCTGGACGAGGCTCACCGTCTGACCCAGCAGGACTCGTCCCCGGAAGGGGCCTACTGGCATGCCCTGGTGCACCGTAGCGAGGGTGACTTCAGCAATGCTCTCTACTGGTTCCGCCGGGCCGGGGCCCATCCTGTCCAGTCCCGGTTGAGGGCCGGGGTCCGGGAGGCGATGCAAGAGCGGGGCTCGGAGGGTTGGCAGACCCTGGTGGAAAGCCCGCGCTGGGAGCCGGCCCGATTGGTGGAACTGTGTGAACGGTCATTCCGGGGTGAGCCGGCCCATCCCGCGGTCCTGCGAGAAGTCGTGCGCATGGAATACAACCTGCTGATGGAGCACGTCCTGGCCCAGGCTCGCTAAGGGAGAGCATGCGGGCGGGAGGCCCGCGCTCCCGGGTGCGGCCTCCGCCCATTACTTCTGCTCCTCAAGAGGGCACGCGCCGGCTTGCCGGGCTGCAGCCCTGCCGATGCGGCGGAGCCGTCACGCTTCGTGGTCCTTCGTGTGCCTTCGTGGACAACTCTTTTTTCTTTTGTTTCAAATAAGCACCGCCCCCGCCCTGGTGTGCGGATCATTCGAGGGTGAAACTGCCGATCTCTTTTAAAGACGAACCA
>JAPOZE010000546.1:2776-3701 GCA_026706225.1 Acidobacteriota bacterium | reverse complement strand
TGCCTCCGTGGTTTTCCAGACCCAGGATCACTCCTCGCTTGCCCGATTCCTCGGCCGCCCGGCCCAGTACTGAAGCGGCCCAGTCTGCCGCCTGCTCCAGGCTGGCCCCCGGGGGCGCGTCCCCTCCGAAGATGCGAATGTGCCCGGCGCCCAGCTTGTGGGCCACCTCGATCCACTTGCGGATCTCCTGAATCTCGCGAGCCTGCTCCCGCGGCGTGGGACGGCAGAGGTTGGTCCGAATCGAGATGCTGTAGATCTCCACCGCGCTCCGATAGGCCAGCCGCTTGAGGGGCAGCAGGAAATCGTCTCCAGTGCCGGGGAACCAGTAGACGGTCAGGTCCAGGCCGTCGATCTCCTGCTCTACCGCCATGTGGACCAGGTCCGCGTAGGTCAGGGCCTTCGACTCCAGCGGGGTCCTGAAGGAGTAGGCGCAGATGGCGATCCGCATTCGGGACACGCCTTCAGTCTCGGAGCGGCCGACGCGAGCCCCAAAGTGGGATCCCAGGGATCCGGCAAGCAGGAAAGACGCGGTTCGCAACAGGTCTCTTCGGTGCATGCAGTCCTCCAGGGGGAAGATGGGCTTGATTCCAGTTCAGTATCGATAAAACTCACTATTCCAGAATCTCTTGCAAAATTTGGAACCAGTCATGACATTGGGGCGGCAAGGGTGATGTTGCGCAGGCTCCGGAATTAACCACAAAAGGCACAAAAATCACAAAATGAGGATTCGAGCCATGCGGATCCGATCACAGGAGGCCCGGATACCTGGTTCGTTTCTCATCGGTTGGCTTTTTTTGTGCCTTTTGTGGCCATTCAATTTCAGACGGCCACCGCCCTCACTCCCCCGACCACCACCGATCGAAGAATTCGTAAGCCTCCTGGCGCACCGGGGGCGGAAACTCGTGGCCGACCTCGGCATGCCTGG
>JAPOZE010000546.1:0-2766 GCA_026706225.1 Acidobacteriota bacterium | reverse complement strand
CAATCAGCCGGTCGGGGCTGTTGAAGAGGCGCTGGTAGACCGGCAGGGCGGCGTCAATGCATTCCCTGACGCCGGCAACGGCGAAGTTATGGTCCTTTACTGGGGCCGAGATGAAGACGGGCCGTGGCGCCAGGATGCCCAGCACCTCGGTGAAATCGAAGGGCATGCGGATGGCATCGCTCCCGTAGAGCTGGGCGATGCGCGGCATGTACCCCCGGTGGCTCCATCCCTTCAGGTCGCCCCCGTAGTAGTGCCCGAAGGCATTGAAGCCGCAACTGGTGGCCACCGCCGCCACCCGCGGTTCGAAGGCCGAGAGAAAGAGGGCGTTGTGACCGCCCAGGGAGTGACCGATGACACCGATCCTGTCCGGGTCGACTTCCGGCAGCGATTGCAGCAGGTCGATGGCCCGCCGGTGGTTGAGGATGCCCTTCATGGTGGCGCTGGTATAGCCCATGGCATAGGGGTCGATCTTGTAGTCGCCGAATCCCGGATAGTCCGGGGCCAGGGTGACGTAGCCCCGCCGGGCCAGTTCCAGGGCGTAGTGCAGGTCGGTATTGCCGCCCAGCCCCGCCGGCTCGGCCTTTCCGATGGAGGTGGTCTGGTGAAGGCAGAGCGCGCCGGGAGCCGATTGCCCTTCCCCCAGCGCATTGGGAATCAGCAGATAGGCCGGAACGCGGTCCGGTTTCCCCTCCACGACCTGGCTGACGAAGGTGATCCTGCGGCGCTCGACTTGCGGCAGCCTCTCGGTTTCCAGGACCTGGACTTCGAGCGGGTCGTCGGGAAGCCGGGGAAGAGCCCCCATAACCTTCTGCATGTTCTGGAGCGTGTGGATTCGACGAATGTCCCAATGTGTGCGGCTCTCGATGGGATGGGGCTTGCCCTGCCGGTCCAGGTAGTGAAGCAGATCCCGCTTGTCCGTGTAGACGGGCGCTTCCGGGGCCGCGCAGCCGGCCAGCCACAGGAACATCGAGCAGAGGCCGAGGAGAGCCACGGCCACCCGGCCTGGTTGGTCTCTGTAGTCTCCCATCGGACCTCCCGGCGATCCCTGCCGGTCATTGCAGGTTGGCCCCCTGCAGGTAGGCAATCAGGTCGGCCATCTGTCGGGGATCGATGCCGTCCTCGAATCCGTCCGGCATCAAGGATACGCTGGAGGCCCGCACGTCGGCGATAGCGGCCTTCAGCAGGGTGAGATCCTCGGCCTCGGGGCGGCGCAGGGTCAGGCTGTTCGAGGTCTCGTTGACGATGAGTCCATCCAGCAGCCTCCCATCCCGGGTCTCCACCAGGTAGTTGGTGTAGGCGCTTTCGATGACCTGGCTGGGATTCAGGATGGACTGCAGCAACTTGGCCCGCGTGTCGCTGCTCACCCCCGACAGCGCCGGACCGATCCGGGGTCCGCGTTCGGGCAGATGGCAGGTTTTGCAGTGTTCCTGGAAGACGGCCTTGCCCTGCTCGGCGCTGCCCGGCTGCTCCAACACCGGCAGGTATGCCTGCACCGCCTTTTCACGGTCCCTGCCGGCCTCTCCCAGCAACTCGGCGGAGCGGGCTGCAACTCCGGCGTCGGGGTGGCTGAGCAGCTTTTCCTTGCGGGCCCAGTCCAGGGCGCCCACCTCGATGACCCCGGACTCCAGGGCCTCGAGCAGCAGCCCCAGGCGCTCCTTGCGGTCGAGCAGCAGATCCAGCACCTGAAAGCGGGCCTGCACCGGAAAGGCCTTCCAGTGGCGCACCAGCAGCCGGCCGGCCGCGGCCCCCCGAAAGGAGTCCAGGGTCTCCAGGGCCGCCCTCAACAGCGTCGGGTCCGGCGGGGCGGCCAGCAGCCGGTCGAAGACGGGGGCCGCCTGCTGGAAAGTGCGGTTGCCCAGGGCATAAATGGCCAGTTCCCGACGATTGGCCGTCAGCGACGGATTCAGGACATCCCGGCCGGCCCGATGAAACAGCCGGGGCATCCTGAACTGCACCACCATGGCCCGGGCCGCCTGGTGCGCCTCACTGGAGCCGGCCGCCATCAGCCTGCGGGTGATCCCCTCGGCGCCACGAATCTGCCCGCGCGGTGCCCCGGCCATTTTCTGACCGCGGGTCAGCCCCCGCGCGGCAGCCGTCAGCCACTCCTCTTTCCTGAACAGGCGGTCCCTGGCGACCCTCGCCAGCAGGGCCTCGATTTCCGAGGACCGGTTGCGGGCGCCGATCACCGAGGCCAGCTCGGTGAAGAAGGGGATGGTTTCGGAGGCGTCCCGAGCCAGCCAGGCCCGGGATGCCAGCAGACTTTCCAGGATTGCGCTGGAGGACCCCGCCTCCGAGCTCAGCACGGCCATACGAAACCAGGGATCCCCGGAGTGGTCGCGGGCCAGCCGGGCGAGCGCCCGCATCACCCCGGGACCCGAGAACTCGCCCAGGCTCAGGGCCAACTGGAAGCGAACCCGAAGCGAGGGATCCTCCACCATGCGGGCCAGCCTTCCGGCCAGTTCCGGAAAAGCCTCGCTCAACCGCAGGGCATGGACACGCACTTCGGGGTGGGTATCTTCCAGCGCCGATTGCAAATGGTCCGCCTCCAGCGCCGCAAGCCCTTCCAGGACGTTCAGCGCGTGCAGGCGGGCCCGGGGAGAAGCGTGGCCCGCCGCCATGGCCGCCAGACCGGGAACTAACGACCGGTCCTGCCGTTCCACCAGCAGGCGATGAGCGGTGAGACGCCACCAGATATTCTCGTGTGCCAGATGGGCGACCAACTTTTCGGAAGGCCGACTTGCCAGTTTCACCCGGGTTGCGGCCGGG
>JAPOZE010000646.1 GCA_026706225.1 Acidobacteriota bacterium | reverse complement strand
CCTGATCCAGCAGGGCCAGACGGGGCTGTCCACCGATCTCGACATGCCGACCCTGATGGGATACGACTCCGACCACGCCATGAGCCAGGGCGAGGTGGGGCGGGGAGGAGTGGCCATCGACACCCTGTCCGACATGGAGGATCTCTTTGCCGACATCGACCTGGAAGAGATCTCGGTTTCCATGACCATCAACCCCTCGGCCTGGATCCTGCTGGCCATGTACGTGGCCCTGGCCGAGAAGCGCGGGTTCGACCTCAATCGCCTGTCGGGGACGATTCAGGCCGACATGCTGAAGGAGTACATGGCCCAGAAGGAGTGGATCTTTCCCATTGCGCCCTCGGTGCGGATCGTCAGGGACTGCATCGCCTACTGCGCTGAAAGGATGAAGCGCTACAACCCGGTCAACATCTGCGGGTACCACATCAATGAGGCCGGGGCCTCTCCGCTGCATGAGCTGGCCTTCACCCTGGCCAACACCATCGTCTACGTGGAAGAGGTGGTCAAGACCGGCATGCCGGTGGACCGGTTCGCCCCCCGCCTCTCCTTCTTCTTTGCCTGCGGATCCGACTTCTTCGAGGAGGCGGCCCGCTTTCGCGCCGTGCGCCGGGTCTTTGCCACCATCATGCGGGAACGCTTTGGAGCCACCAATCCCGCCTCCATGCGCCTCCGGTTCCACTGCCAGACGGCCGCGGCCACCCTCACCCGGCCCCAGTACAAGGTCAACATCGTGAGAACCGCCCTCCAGGCCCTGGCGGCCGTGCTGGGCGGGGCCCAGAGCCTGCACACCAACGGGATGGACGAGGCCTTCTCCATTCCCACCGAAGAGGCCATGAAGATCGCGCTTCGCACCCAGCAGGTCATCGCCGAGGAATCCAACGTGGCCAACGTGGTGGATCCGCTGGGCGGCTCCTACTACGTGGAGAAGCTCACCGACCAATATGTGCAGGCCATCCATGCCATCCTGAAGGAGGTGGATGAGCGGGGGGGCACGGTGAAGCTGATCGAGGAGGGTTGGTTCCAGCGGAAGATCGCCGAGGACGCTTACGAGACGGCCCTCAGAAAGCAGTCGGGCGAAAAGCCGGTTATCGGAGTCAACCGCTACGTGGAGGAAGAGGAGACCCTGGACCTGGAGGTGCACCCCTACGACCCCAGGTCGGCCGAGCGCCAGATCGAACGGACCCGGCAGGTGCGCGCGAACCGGAACGAGGCCGCGGTTCGGGAGCTGCTGCAGCGGCTCAAGGCGGTGGCGCGGGACGAGTCGCAAAACATCCTGCCGGTAACCGTCGAACTGGTGAGGCATGGAGCTTCCATGGGCGATATCGTCGAGACCCTCAAGCAGGTCTGGGGGACCTACCGGGAGACTCCGGTCTTCTGATTCCCATTCAGACACCATGAACTGTCGCAACCCATGGATCAGGCTGGCGGTCGCCGGGTGTTGCTTCCTGGCGGGAGTCCTCCTGCCGGCCGCGTCAGCCGCCCAGGACCCGAACGCGGTCTTTTCCAATCCCCGCCACCGGACGGCAACCGAGCTGATGCGTGCCGGCAACTTCGCCCGGGCCGAGGCGGTTCTGGACGCCGCGGTCAAGGCGGAACCCACGCCCGACGCTTACGGTTTGCTGGGCTACGCCCGCGAGATGCAGAACAGGTTCGCCGCCGCCGAAAAGGCCTACCGGGAGTCGATGCGGCTGTCCTCCGACTCTCTTTTCGCCCGGGTTCGGCTCGGCATCGTCCTGACCAGGCAGAAGCGGAACCGGGAAAGCATCGAGGTGCTGCGGCCGATCGAGACGGCACTCCACCGCCATCCCGAAGCACTCTTTCATCTTTGCCTGGCCTATCTGGAAACAGGGAATTCAGCCAAAGCCGTCGCCGCGGCTGAAAAAATGGAGGCCTTCGGCCCTGAAATGGCGCTGCGGGCGGCCAAGCTGTTCGTCTGGAAGGAGAAATTTCCGGAATCTCTGCCTCTGCTGAGCCGAGTGGCGGAGTCCAGTCCCGGGTCGGCCGAGGCCAACTTTCTGCTGGCAACCGCCCTGTTTCGGACCGACCAGACCGGTCGCATGTGGCCCTACCTGGAGAAGGCCCACCGGCTGGATCCCGACTCGGCGCCGACCCTGCTGCTTTACGGCAGCGGCTTGCTGGCCGAGGGCAAGTTCAGCCAGGCCAGGGAGCGCCTGCTGCAGGCCCAGAGGCTGCGGCCGCAGGATCCCCGTCTTCGCTTTCTGCTCGGCAAGGCCCTGATTGGAGAGGGGGACCATGCCGGCGCCATTGCCCAGTTGGAGGCTCTGGTGAAGCAGGACCCCGACAAGCCGGAAGTCCACCTGCTGTTGCTGAGCGCCTACCGCTCCAAGGGAGACATTCAGGCCACCACCCGCCAGGCCCGCCAGGCGGTGCGCAAGTTCCCGGGTCATCTCGAGTCCCAACTGGAGGCCGGGATGGACTTGCAGACGGTGGGCGAGTTCGAGTTGGCGGAAAAGGCTCTGCGGCGGGCGGTAGATCTATCCGAAGGCAAACCGGCGGAACGGCGCAAGGCCCGATTCAATCTGGCGACGGTTCTGGTGAAGCTGGGCCGGGACGACCAAGCCGTGCCGCTCTTGAGGGAAGTGGCGGATGCCGATCCCGGGGAAGTGGAGGCCCGGGTGGAGTTGGGAGACAGCTACCTGCGGACGGGCGATTACGACCAGGCCGTCCAGGTGCTGCAGGAAGCCGTCGCTCGGGATGCCAAGAACAAGCGGGCGCACCTGCTGCTGGGCAAGGCCTTCACCAGGCTGGGCCGCCACGAGGAGGCCGGCCGCCACTTCCAGGCCTTTCAGGACCTGGAGACCGCGGCAGCGGCGACGGGGACGGAGCCTGCACCCTGAGGAACCGGACGGGAATTCCGCCGCCGCGGAGGCGCTGCCCGAGCCGTTGATCGTCACTCCAGGGACGCCGCGTTGGCCCCCCACCGGCTCGACCGCGGGCTGCTCCCTCGCCGACTCCCCTTCAAGGGGGGAGTGATACTGAGGGCTTGCAAATGGCTCCGTGCTGGATAGGGCGGCAAGGTGTAAACCATGTTTGCGGTCTAAGGTGTAGTTGATGCCCACCCGGGAGCGCGGGCGTCTCGCCCGCATCCTTTTTCCTGCGAACAGCCACCCATCCACCGCACTCCCTTGCAACGCGCACCGAAACCGCCCTTAAGGGGATCTCTTCCATCGGGGCTTGAGCCAAGAGGGGACGTGCTCGCCGCCTACGCGGTCATATAAAATCCAGTGATGTTTATCTTCGTCCAGTTCAGTCTATAACTGTATTATTTATCAGCATATTATCTAGGTTCTGCTGTGGCTTGACGTATTACCAACATCCCTTGCAATCCACTGCCATCCCCCATATAATGGGGGGATGGATACTGTAACCAACCCCGTACCGGTCCGACCCAAAACCAAGCCCACCGGCCGTCACCCCAGCAACGCCCTCTCGGCCGCCTTCCTGCGCTCCGCTCCGCCTGGAAGGCACGCCGATGGCAACGGATTGTACCTCTTCGTCCAGCCTAGCGGTACCCGCAGCTGGATTCAGCGCCTTGTCGTCCGTGGCCGTCGCCGGGAGCTCGGTCTCGGCAGCGTCGCCCTGGTCCCCCTGGCCGAGGCCAGGGAGAAAGCACGGGGCAACCGCAAGCTGGCCCGTGAGGGCGGAGACCCTCTTGCCGAGAAGCGACGTGCTGAGGGAATACCCACGTTCGCTGAAGCCGCCTCGCGTG
>JAPOZE010000705.1:1998-3729 GCA_026706225.1 Acidobacteriota bacterium | reverse complement strand
CCCCGGCGATCTGCTCGATCAGGAACCGGTCGTAGGGCTTGTCCGCATTCAGCGAACGGATGACGTAATCGCGGTAACGGAAGGCGTGGGGGCGGATTTCGTCTGAGGAAACCCCTCCTTCGGAATCGGCATAGCCCACCGCGTCCAGCCAGTAGCGGGCCCAGCGCTCACCGTAGTGGGCAGAATCCAGAAGACGGTCCACCAGGCTTTCGTAAGCCCGAGGATCGGAGTCGGCCAGGTAGGATCGGATCTCTTCGGGGGAAGGAGGAAGGCCCACCAGGTCGAGATAGGCCCGCCGCATCAAGGTGAGGCGGTCAGCCGGCGGGGAAAAGCCCAAGCCCTCCGCTTCCAATCGAGCCAGCAGAAAGGCGTCCACCGGGTTCCGGATGCGGTCCCTTCCCTTCACCCCGGGTTCGTCCGGCCGGCGGGGCGCCTGAAAGGACCAGAATTGCCGGTCCTTGGAGCCTGCCGGTGGATCCTGGCGGAGGTCGGCTTCCGGAGGCTCTTCGGGGTCTGGCGAGGCTCCCCGGGCAATCCAGGCCTGCACCTTTTCAAACTCGACCGAGGTCAAGCCGCGCACCGAGAACTGTTCCTGCAGATCGGGCGGCGGCATCTCCTGCGCCCGGATGCGCCGAACCAGCAGGCTCTCCTCCGGTTTGCCGGGAACGACGGCGGGGCCCGACTTCCCCCCTTTCAACAGGCCCTCTCGAGTCCTCAAGTCCAGGCCGGCCTCCTGGCGCCTGCGGCCGTGGCAGGGCAGGCACTTGGCTCCCAAAATCGCCGCCATCACTTCCCGCTCCCGCACGGGGGGCGCGGCCGCGGGAGCGGGAGTCTCCGGAGTTCCCCCGGGCATTCCGGCTTCGATCCAGCGGCGAACCACGTCAATGGCTCCTGCTCCCAGGGGTGGCGCGCCCATGGGCATGCCGCCGGAGCTGATCAGGACCAGCAGCCGACTTTCCAGAGGCTTGTGGGCCACCACCACCGAACCCGAGTCCCCTCCCGCCAGAACCCGGTCCAGGGTCTCCAGGGACAATCCGGCCTGACGCGCCTGGTCACTGTGACACTGCAGGCAATGCTGCTGAAAGATGGGCAGGACGTCGCTTTCGAAGCTGGGCGGACCCGCCTCCCGAGCCGGCAGGGACAGGGCCTGCATCCCCATCAACCCGAGGATGAGCCATCCCTTTTTCGATAGGGAGCCGCACGCCCGGGTGATCCGGGTTCTCCGGGGCCGTCCCGCGTATTGGGCTGTGCCTTTCACGATGAAAGCCTCTGTGGGGCGATTATATCACCCCAATGCCGCTGTTGTGGCGTCCACATGCAGCCCCTGGTGTATGATCTTCGAGGTGCATCCCGAAGGCATCCGGTTCCGCAAGACTCATGGCCGCCGACGTCAAGACCCGCCTGCAGGAACTCTACCGGCAGTGGTGCGGTGAACCTGCCGAGGGGATGGTTCCGGTCTCCGCCGATGGATCGGTCCGCCGCTATTTCCGCATCGCCGGAAGGCGGCAGACGGTCATCGGCGCCTTCAACCCTGACCGAAAGGAAAACCGGGCTTTCCTGAACCTCTCCGCCCACTTTCGCCGCCACGGCCTGCCGGTGCCCGAAATCCACGCCTCCGACCTGGACCGCCACGTCTACTTGCAGCAGGACCTGGGTGACGTGACCCTCTTCTCACTGGTCTCGACCCTCGGTGGGAAGGAGGGATTCTCCGACCGCCTGGTCGGTCTCTAC
>JAPOZE010000705.1:0-1988 GCA_026706225.1 Acidobacteriota bacterium | reverse complement strand
CCCGGGTGTCGGCAGGCTTCGGAGCGGCTGGCCCGATTCCAGATCATAGGCGGCCGGGATCTCGACTACTCGGAGTGCTACCCGAGACCCTGTTTCGACCGGCAGTCCATGCGCTGGGACCTGAACTATTTCAAGTACCACTTCCTGAAGCTGGTGGATATCCCCTTCGAGGAACAGGCCCTGGAGGATGACTTCGACACCTTGATCGATTTCCTGACGGAAGCCGACGCCAACCATTTCCTCTACCGCGACTTCCAGTCCCGAAACCTCATGTGGTTTCAGGAACGCCTCTACGGCATCGACTACCAGGGAGGTCGAAGGGGCGCGCTGCAGTATGACGTGGCCTCACTGCTGCTGGACGGCAAGGCCAACCTGCCCTGGTCCCTGAGGGATCGACTGCTGGATCATTACCTGGAGGTGGCCGGCAATCTGACCCCCCTCCAACCGGAAGCCTTCCTGCGCTGCTACCGTCCCTACGCCCTGTTGCGCCTGATGCAGGCCTTCGGCGCCTACGGTTACAGGGGACTCCACCAGGGCAAGAGCCACTTCGTGGCCAGCATTCCCTATGGCTTGCGTACGCTGGAAGGGCTCCTGGCTCAAGGTTCCCTGCCGGTGCGGCTTCCTGCGCTGTCGCAGGTATGGCAGCGCATGATCCGGTCCGATTCGCTTTGCCGGAAGGGACAGCAACAGGAACCGGGGCTCACGGTCCACGTCAAGAGCTTTTCCTACAAGCAGGGCCTCCCTCGGGACCGGACCGGACATGGCGGAGGCTTCGTGTTCGACTGCCGAATCCTGCCCAACCCCGGCCGCATTGCAGCCTACGCTCCTCTCACCGGCAGGGACCGGGAGGTGGTTCACTTCCTGGAAAGGGACCGGGAGGTGCAGCGCTTCCTGAGTCAGGCCAGGACGCTGGTGGACCAGGCCGTGAATCACCACCTGGGGCGAAACTTTAACGATCTGACAGTCACCTTCGGCTGCACCGGGGGACGCCACCGGTCCGTGTTCTGCGCCGAGCGCCTGGCTGCCCACCTCCAATCCCGGAAGGATCTTAGAGTCGATCTTCACCACCGGGAGCTGGAATTCACACCATGAAAGCCATGATCCTGGCGGCGGGACGGGGAACGCGCCTTGGGCCTCTGGGCCGTCACAGGCCCAAGGCGCTGGTGGAAATTCAGGGAATCCCCCTGTTGGCAGCGGTCATCTCTCGATTGGCCCGACAGGGCTTCAGGGAGATCATCGTCAACACCCACCATCTTGCGGACCAGGTTTCTGAGTTTCTGACCGACTACCGCCGGCGTCACCGCTCGGCCGGGCTCACCCTGGCGGTCTCCCGGGAAGAACAACTGCTGGACACCGGCGGGGGCGTTCAACGAGCCGGCTGGTTCTTCGATGACGGGAAACCTTTTCTGGTCCACAACGTGGACGTGCTCAGCGACCTCCACTTGGGTCGACTGCTACAGGCCCACCTCGATACCGGTGCCCTGGCGACCCTGGCGGTCCACCAACGAAAAAGCTCCCGCCGCCTGCTCTTCGACTCCGGAGGAAGCCTGTGCGGCTGGAAGTCCCTGCACACCGGGCAAGAGCGCATGGCACGCTCTCCCGCCGGTCCCCTCACGCCCCTGTCCTTCATGGGTATTCAGGTAATTTCCCCTGCCCTGCAGGACAGCCTCACCCTTTCCCCACCCTTTTCGCTGGTTGACGCCTACCTGGAAGTGGCAGGCCAGGGACACCCGATCCGGGCCCACCGCGCCGATAAGGCCAAGTGGGCCGACCTGGGCAGCCCGGAACGGTTCAAGCAGGCCGAAGCACTGTTCCAGCCGGCCTTCTTCGCCGCGCTGAGAGAGGACCCCTGAGGGCTGTCCGCGGGTGGGAAGCATGCCGGAATCGGGTCACCCGGTGGAACCGGCGACGCCACAATTCTCAGTTCATGGCCGCCCCGCCATCCACGTGAATGGTTTGGCCGGTGATATTGCGGGCTTCCTCCGAGG
>JAPOZE010000033.1 GCA_026706225.1 Acidobacteriota bacterium | reverse complement strand
GCTCCACCAACGCCTTCAAGTCCACGTTGGTGGCGGCAATGATACGGGCGTCCACCTTGATGGTGTCCACGCCACCCAGCCGCATGAACTCTTTCTCCTGAATCACCCTGAGCAGCTTGGCCTGAGTCTCCAGCCCTACCGATCCGATCTCGTCAAAGAAGATCGACCCCTGGTCCGCCACCTCGAACAGTCCCTTCTTGGAAGCGACAGCGCTGGTAAAGGCGCCCTTGAGGTGCCCGAAGAGCGTGCTCTCCAGCAGGTCGGCGGGAAGACTGCCGCTGTTCACGGTCACAAAGGCTTTCCTGGAGCGGCTGCTGTTGGCATGAATCGCCTTGGCGACCAGCTCTTTCCCGGTGCCGCTCTCACCTTGAATCAGCACCGTGCTCCGGCTCTGAGCCACCTGGGTAACCAGGTCGAACACCTTCAGCATCTGCTCGCTCTTGCCAACCATGTTGGCGAATCCCGACTGCTGCTTGAGAGCGCGCTTCAGCTCCCGGTTTTCGTACTGAAGCTTGCGCTGTTGAATCCCGTTTCGGATATCCAACAGGAGCTTTTCGTTGTCCCAGGGCTTGGTGACGTAGTCCACCGCTCCGGACTTGATGGCCCGCACCGCATTTTCAATGGTGCCGAAAGCGGTGATCATGATGACGGCGGTTTCCGGAGAGGAACGGCCGATCTCATCCAGGACCTCCAACCCGTTCTTGTCGGGCATCATCACGTCCAGGAGCACCAGGTCGAAGAGATCGGACTCCAGCTTCTTCAATCCATCCAGACCGCCCTCGGCCAGGGCCACCTTGTAGTTGGCTTCGGACAGCAGAAACTCGAGACTCTCGCGAATCGCGGGTTCGTCGTCGACCACCAGAATGGATCCGGCGTGCTCAGACATGGGCCACCTTCCTGGCGGCAGGAAACTCCACGATGAACCGGGTGCCCTGACCCGGCTTGGAGTCCACCATGATGTTTCCCGAGTGCTCCTGAACGATCCCGTAGGTCACCGAAAGCCCCAACCCGGTGCCCCGGCCCATTTCCTTGGTGGTGAAGAAGGGATCGTAGATTTTCTGCAGGTGCTCCCGGGGGATTCCATTGCCGGTATCCTCGATCTCCACCCGGAACACGGAATCCGGCGTGGAGGTCCTGACCAGCAATTCTCCCCCGCCGGGCATGGCGTCCTTGGCATTGATGAACAGGTTGAGAAACACCTGCTGCAGCTTTCCGGGGTTGCCGTGGACCCGCACGGTCGTGGAGCCCAGCTCGGTCCTCAGACGGATCTTGGCTGCCTTGAACTGGTGCTCCAGGAGGGACAACGTCTCGGAAATGACGCCGTTTACCTCCAGCTCCCGAAAGGCTGTTCCCTCGGTCCGGGAGAAGTTGAGCAGGCGGTTGGCGATCTCGGAGGCGCGCTTGGACTGCGCCACGATCTTCCCCATCATTTTCGCCTTGGGATCGTCCTCTCTCAACTGCTTGCCCAGCATCTGGCTGTAGGTGGAGATCACCGCCAGCGGGGTATTGACCTCGTGAGCCACACCGGCGGCCAGCAGCCCGATCGAGGTCAACTTCTCGGATTGCGCCAGTTGATCTTCCATCTGGACCCGCTCGGTGTTGTCGTCCAGAATGATGATCCGGCCGGTGACTCCACGATCCTTGTCCATCAGCGGGGTGACGGTGGCGTCGACCACGCGCAGGTCCCCGCCGATCCTGAGTCGGCACTTGTAGAGCCGGAAGACCTCGGAATGACCCGAAGGGTCGGGGCCCATTCGCATCCGCATCTCCCGGACCAGGTTCTCCGGAAGCGCTTCGGAAACCCTCTTGCCGATGACCCGATCCTTGGGAACCCCCATCAGGGACTCCATTTGAGGGTTCCAACTCTCGATCCGTTCCTCCAGGTCCACGACCACCACCCCGACGCTGATGGACTCCACGATGCTCTCGCTGTATTCCTTGAGCTGCCGGAGCTCCTCGGCCTTCTGGTGAACCGAGGAGTACAGCCGGGAATTTTCCAGAGCGATGGCCACGTATCCGGCGATGGTCTGCAGAAGCTCCACATCCTCGCTGGTGAGCAGGTCGCCCCGATGGGTCCGCCCCAGTCCCAGGTAGGCGATGGTCTCCCCTTTGGAGATACAGGGGAGATAGTAGTGCAGCCCCAGTTGTTCCAGGGCTTCACCATGTTCCGGCCTCTCCGCCATGAGGCTCCTGAGGTCCTCGTAAAACAGAAAGCCCTTGGCCAGGGAGGGATTGCGGGGATGCAGATAGCCCAGGTCCAAGCCGTGGGGCTCTCTGGGCAGGCCCACCGACTTGGCCAGGCGGAACTGCTGGGAGCGGCCCTCCTCCCCCAGAAAAATGGCCACCTTGTCCACCGACAGCGTGGTGCTGATCTTTTCGGTCACCGACTCCAGCAGCCGGGAGACGTTCACCTCCGAGCCGAGCTTCTTGCCGAACTCGATCAGGGTCTGCCGGTAGTCGTACCGGTCCCTGTAGAAGTACTGGTCCACCTTGGACTGAATCCAGTTGCGCAAGGGAACGAAGGCAAACCCCGCCACCACCACCGAGATCATGGCGTCCCAATTGATTTTGATGGACTGGGCTCCGGCCGCATGGAACACCTGGCTGACGATGGCCAGCAGTCCCAGGTAGAAACCCACGTTGGCCAACGAGGCCAGCGTCGAGGCCATCCCCTTCTTGAAGATGATGTCCACGTCCATGAGGCGGAACTTGATGATAGCGTACCCGAAGGTCAGCGGGATCAGCACCAGCGGCAGCACCGTGATCTCCATCCAGACCGTGGGGACGACTCCCATCCAGTAGGGGACGGCATAGACCAGGAAGAAGGGCAGGGTCCCGACGACGGTTCCCATCACGATCCACTTCATCTGCTGCCTCAGGATCTGGTTGGTGCTGGCCCAGTAGGTGTGGGCCAGGGCCAACGTCCCCAGGACGAACAGGCCGGCGAAGTGGAGCATGTGCAGCTCATCCAGCAGAATCCGGGTCCTCAGCGGCGCCTCGACCAGCAACAGGTTGAAAACGAACAGCACCTGAACCCCAAGCAGCAGCAGGGCCGGCAGGTAGAGGGCGACCTTCAGAGGAGCGTAACGCTCCAGGAACGACTTGGGGTGGGGGAAACTCAGACAGAAGTGGAGAAACAGCGGCGGCAAAAACAGCAGGCAAACGGCGTCCAGCCAGTAGACACCCCAATCGAATACGTTCAGCTTTCCGGTGTAGGAAAAAGCAAAGACCACGAAAGAGGCCAGGCAGATGGTGTAGAAGTGCAACGCCCCCTTGGCTTGCCACCGCCGCAGAAAGATAAAAACGCCGATGAGAAGATAGAGGAATCCGACCGATTCCAGAAACCCCTTCAAGCGCAGATTGGCAGGCTGGGGTGCGATCACCAGGGTGGTGACGTAGGCGGCCCCGGAGCGTGTCAGGGAGTATTGCACTTTCGACCACACTCCCAGTTGATCCAGCTCCTCCGAAACCTGGGTGGCTCGGGTGATCGGCCGGTCGTTGATGGCCACCAGCAGGTCGCCCTTGCGAATGCCGGCCTTGTCCGCGGCCCCGCCCTCTTCCACGATGAAGGCTTCCACGCCGCGAGCGGTCCTGATCCACCCGCTCCCGTCATCCGGCGTGACATGCTGCCGCTTGTGCCGGATATTCTGGATGCCGATCACCGCCAGGCAGGCGGTGAGAAGAACGATCAGAGTCGTCTTGAAGCCGAAATTGGCAACCATTGCCGTGC
>JAPOZE010000025.1 GCA_026706225.1 Acidobacteriota bacterium | reverse complement strand
GATTAGGATCAACCTGGCCGGAGATGCCGGAGCCGGGTTGGCGGGTCCGCCGGCGGGGTCGGGCCGGGTCGACCGGAGTCGCATTCTACAGAGGTTGCTGGCCCTGGCGGTGGTCCTGGGCGCGCTGGCCGTCCTCCTGAACTGGCGCATGGAGCAGGCGGCCCGCAGCCGGAGCCTGGAGGCCCGGATTCAGCAGATGCGCCGTCAGCGGCAGCAACACCGGGAACTGGCCCGGGAACTCCAGCGGCTGGAACACGGGGGCGGGGCGATGGAGCGGCGTATCCGGGCCATCGAGCGGCTCAGGGCGCTCCAGTCACGCCCGGTCAGGGTGCTGGATCTGCTGAGCGACTGCGTCCAGGCGGTTCCGGGGCTGCGCCTTCGGGAACTGAGCCGGAAGGAGGGGACTTTCTCGCTCCGGGGCCTGGTCTCGGGGGACTCCTCCCGGGTCTCCGAGTTCGTGGCTCGCTTGCAGCGCACCGGGAAATTGGATCGGGTGGAGCTGCTCCACTTTCAGGAGCAGAAAGGCCACTACGCCTTCGCCCTTTCCTTCGCCGAGGCCGTTGCCGAGGAGAGCGGCGGGGGAGTGGAGGCGGTGTCCGGAGGAACCGGCGATCTGGAGTGAAGGGTTCGAGAGGTACCTGGAGCCCACAGATAATCTTTTTGGGCGCTTGCAACATTTGGCAGCGGGATCGTTACCGGCAATGGCCACAAAAGGCACAAAAGACACAAAAGGCACAAGGAGAGCGGAACGATGAGAAACGACCAAGGCATGCGGGGTTGGTGTGATCAGATACGCCAGACGGCCTTTGATCTGCATGGAAATCTTCGCTACGGGCATCTCGAGAAGGTATATGAAAACGGGATGGCCCCACCGTCTGAGAAAAATTGGATTGGCTGTCGAACGACAGAGAGCCCTGCAGGTGCGGGATGAGGACGGTGCGATCCTTGGCAACTACTTTGCTGATTGTTTTGTGGAAAACCGCCTCATCCTTGAATTGAAAGCCTGCAAAGTGCTGACTCCCGAACATGCCGCACAAGTGCTGGGCTATCTGCGTGCATCCGGTCAACGCGACGCCATGCTAATCAACTTCGGATCGCCACGACTCGAAATCAAGAAATTCATGTTGTGACTTTTGTGCTTTTTGTGGTTAGACAACATTTTTCACCCGGTCGCACTCGATAAGGAAACGACCCCATGACGCTCATGCCCCGCATTCCCCCCTGGCTGAAACGGCTGGGCACTCCCCCGGCCTTGGGGGGACTGGTCCTGGCGCTGGGCTGGTACCTGTTCGTCTCCGGCTACGGGGCTGAAATCGAGCTGCAGCGGCAGCAGTTGGATACCTTGAGCCTGGAAGTCGGGCAGGGAGCGGGGCTGGAGCAGCAGTTCCGGGACCGGTCCGGCCGGAACCGGCAACTGTCCTCACGGCTGGCGGGCCTCGAGGCGGCGCTCCCGCAGGGGGGACCGGCGAGCGGCCTGCTGCGTCAACTGCAGGAAGCGGCGGTAGCGTCCGGATTGAGAGTGAAGGGAATTCGGAAGATGCCCGGGCAAGAGGGAGAAACCTTCTTCCGGCAGCCCCACGGGCTGGTGCTTGCGGGGACCTACCACGACCTGGGAGATTTCTGCGGCAAGCTGTCCGGGATGGCCCCGGTGGTGAGCCTGGAAGACCTGAGGATCGCGGCTGCCGGCCCTGAGGACGCCCCTCACACCATCACCGCCGACCTCACCGCTGTCCTCCACCTCTACCGGCCGGCGGTCTCCGCGGTGGAGGCCCCTGTCGATCCTGCACGGCCCGCTCGGCGGGCATCCGTCCGCTACCGGGCCAGGGGAAGGCGCGATCCCTTCGGCCGCCCGCGGGCTGCCGCGTCCGCTCCCGCCGGCGCGACCGCCGACGTCAGGCCGCCGGGCTTGAAGGGACAACGGGTATCGGACCTGAGGCTGGTGGGGCTGGTGAAGGCCGGTGGGGAATTCACCGCCCTGGCCACCGGGCTCCAGGACCGGACCTTTCTGCTGAAAAGGGGCGATCGCCTGTTCGACGGGCAGGTGCTGGAGATCCTTGGGGACCGGGTGGTCTTTTCTCGTCGGCTTGAGAGCGGCGCTGGAGGGAAGCGGGTGCTCCGGGTGGTCAAGAGGCTGCATGGGCGGCCGGAGGAGGGGGGCGATGAGAGGTGACTCCCGGCTTCACCTGGCCCCGTGGGGCTGCGGGCTGTGGCTCTGCTGGATGGGAGTCGCCGGGCCATGGGGCTGGTGCGAGGCGGCCAGGTCCGGCGGGCCGAAACCCAAGCCCGCGGCCGAGGCGCGGCCTGCGGATGTCCCGGCCAAGGCCGGCTACTCCGGGGAACGGATCTCACTGGAGTTGAAAGACGCCGACCTCAAGGACTTCTTTCGACTCATCGGCGGGATCAGCGGACTCAACATCGTCCTGGACCCCGACGTGGAAGGGTCTCTCACCCTGTTTCTCAAGGAGGTGCCCTGGGACCAGGCACTGGACGTGGTGCTGGAGAACCAGGGGATGGGCAGGCACTTGAGCGGCAACGTGCTCAGGATCGCCAGACTCTCGACCCTGGAGGCGGAACAGCAGCAGCAACAGAGGCTGGCCCAGGCCAGGGTGGCGGCCGCCGAGCTCGAGACCCGGATTCACCGGCCCAGCTTCGCCAAGGCGGCCGAACTGAGCCCCATCCTCAAGAAGGCGCTCTCCCCCCGGGGAGACATCATCGTGGATGAACGCACCAACGCCCTGGTGATTGCGGATATTCCTTCCAGGCTGGAGGCGGTCGAGGCCCTCTTGCGCCAACTGGATCGCAAGGTCCGCCAGGTGGAGATCGAAGCCCGGGTGGTGGCCGCCAGCCGGAGTTTCCTGCAGGATATCGGGATCCAATGGAGCGCGCTCTACGGAGGGCAGGGGCGGAGAGAGCAGCCGGAGGAATCGAGTCCCGACGCCGCCTTCAGCCGCTTTCCGGTGCTGGATGCTCCCGCCGCCGGCGGAGAACCGGCCGCGGGGGAGGGGAGCTCGCGGCTGAGCCTCGACCTTCGAACGGGCCTGCCCGCCGCCCCCCTGAACCTCGCTGCCGGCCTGGCGGCCGACCTCGTTCTGGACGCCCTCATCACCGCCGCCGAGCGCAAGGGAAACGCCAAGCTGCTCTCCAAGCCCAGGATTCTGACCCAGAATAACGTGGAAGGGGTGGTCAAGCAGGGGATTCAGATCCCCATTCAGACCACCGTGAACAACACCGTCTCGGCCCGCTTCATCGATTTCGTGCTGCGGCTCACGGTGACCCCGCGGATTACGCGGCAGGACGCCATCCTGCTGAGCGTGGACATCGAGAATTCCACTCCCGATTTTTCCCGCCAGGTCCAGGGGATTCCCACCGTCAACACCCACCAGACCACCACCACCATCCTGGTGGAAAACGGCGGCACGGTGGTGATCGGAGGGAT
Source organism: Acidobacteriota bacterium (assembly GCA_026706225.1). Next base: position 295 of record JAPOZE010000025.1, on the reverse strand, counting down.
ACTCATCGACAGCCGGCAGGACAGCCGCAGCCAGGTGCCCGGGCTGGGCGAAATCCCGATCGTGGGCGCCCTGTTCCGGAACCGCTCCCTGGTCCGGGAAACCCGGGAACTGCTGTTCTTCCTTTCGCCGCGGATTCTGTAGGGCGGGAGGCCACGAAGGAAATCCATGACGGAGGTGACGGAAAATAGTTATCCACGAAGGGGAACGAAGAACGACTGAGAGAATGAGATGTCTTGCCGCGGCGTCGGCGGTGGCGCTCGGGTGCCGAGGGTAGGGTACGGATCTGGCTAAACG
>JAPOZE010000126.1 GCA_026706225.1 Acidobacteriota bacterium | reverse complement strand
CCGAGGAAGCTCTCCAGCTCATCGACGTCGAGTACGAGGTGCTGCCTCCGGTCATGGACGTGCTCAAGGCCATGGATGAGGACTCCCCCCTGCTGCACGAGGATCTCTACACCGACGAGTTGGGAGAGAAGAGCTCCAGGCCCAGCAACGTGGCCTCTCATTCCCGGCATGTCAAGGGCGATGTCAGCCAGGGGTTTGCGGAAGCCGACCACATATTGGAACGGGAGTATCGCTGCGCCACCGTCCACCAGGGCTATATCGAGCCCCACGCGGCCACGGCCATGTGGAATCCCGACGGCTATCTAACCATGTGGGTGACCACTCAGGGCGCGTTTACGGTTCGCACCAGCGTGCACCAGATCCTGGATATTCCGGTCTCCAAGCTCAAGGTCATTCCCACCGAGATCGGGGGCGGTTTCGGCGGGAAGATCCCTGTGTACGGGGAGCCGGTGGCCGCGGTGCTCTCGCGGAAGGCCAGGCGGCCGGTCAAGGTGGTGATGGATCGGACCGAAGTCTTTCTGGCGACCGGACCCACCTCGGGCTCCTACGTCAAGCTGAAGATGGGCGTCACCAACGAGGGGCGCATCACGGCGGCCGAGACCATGCTGGCCTACGAGGCCGGCGGCTACCCCGGCTCCATCGTGGCCCTGGGCGGGATCTGCATGTTCGCCCCCTACAACATCGACAACACCACCATCGACATGTACGACGTGGTGGTGAACAAGCCCAAGACGGCGGCCTATCGGGCGCCGGGCGCTCCCAATTCGGAATTCGCCGTCGAGTGCATGCTCGACGAGTTCTGCGGGATCCTGGGTATGGATCCCATGGAGATTCGGCTGAAGAACGGAGCCAAGGAAGGCGACATCCAGTCCCACGGGATTCCTCATCCTCGGATCGGATTTCTGGAGACCACCGAGGCGGCCAGGGACTGCGAGCACTACCAGACCCCGCTGGAAGGGCCCAATCGGGGCCGCGGGGTGGCTTCAGGCTATTGGGTCAATGCGGGCCTGACCTCGAGCGTCACCGCGCGGCTCAACGGCGACGGCACCGTCACCCTGCAGGAGGGTTCCACCGACATCGGAGGCACCCGGACCTCCATCGCCATGCAGTTGGCCGAGGTCCTGGGGATTCCGGTGGGGGACGTGGTTCCTTCGGTGGTCGACACCGATTCGGTGGGCTATACCGAGGTCACGGGAGGAAGCCGGGTCACCTTCGCCACGGGATGGGCGGCCTACAACGCCGGTCAGGCCATCAAGAGCCAGCTCATCGAGCAGGCGGCCGAAGTCTGGAAGGTCGACAAGGACCAGGTGGCTTTGGCCGACGGAGTGATTACGACCACCAATGGCGATTCCAAGTCCATGACCATCAAGGAACTGGCGGCCGACCTCAGCCAGAAGGGCATCGACGTCGGAAGCCGCGAGACGGTCACTCCCCAGAATCACGGGGGAGCCTACGCCACCCATGTGGTGGACGTGGAGGTCGATCCCGACACCGGAAAGGTCACCATCCTGCGATACACGGCCGTTCAGGACGCCGGGAGAGCCATTCACCCCAGCTACGTGGAAGGCCAGATGCAGGGCGGGGTGGTTCAGGGCATCGGCTGGGCCCTCAACGAGGAGTACTTCTACAATGAGGACGGGCTCTTGATGAACGCCAGCTTCCTGGATTACCGCATGCCCACCAGCCTGGATCTGCCCATGATCGAGACCATCATCGTGGAAGTGCCCAACCCGGGACATCCCTACGGTGTGCGGGGGGTGGGCGAGGTGCCCATCGTCCCGCCCCAGGCTGCCATCTCCAATGCCATCGCGCGGGCTGTCGGGGTGCGCCTGGGTGATCTTCCCATGTCGCCCCAAACGGTGGTGAAGGCGCTAGCGGCCAAGAGTTGAAGGAACCTGATCTTCACACGGAGCAATCGGGCTCGAGGCCGGGGAAGCGGCTTCGAGCCCTTTTTTTGACCGGAACCACTTGGCAACAACCGAAAGGCGGCATCATGGCTATTGTCCACATCCCGGCATTGCTGCACTCCCTGACCGGCGATGCCAGGAAACTGGAAGTCGAGGGGCGGACGGTGGGAGACCTGATCGACCAGTTGGAGCTGCTCTATCCGGGGATTCGGGACCGCCTGGTGGAGAACGGTCATCTCCGTTCGGGCCTGGCGATCTTTGTGGACGGAATGGTGCGGCGGGAAGCCCTGGAGTACGAAGTCCCTCCCGGGAGCGAGGTGCTGTTCGTTCCGGCGGTTGCCGGCGGGTGAGCCATGAGCCAGGCGAGCGATGGAACGTCGGGAAGCGAGGCGCTGCCCGCCAGGGAGGAGCTGGCCGGACTGTTGGAAAAGGCGCGGCAGCTTTCGGCCCAGACCAGGAGTCTGATCGACCAGGCCCTGGCTCGAGGGATCAGCCACCGTTTGAAGGCGGACCGCACCTTTGTCACCGAGGTGGACTTGGCCGTGGAAGAGCATGTCCGCTCGGCCTTGAGCGACTGGTTTCCCTCCCATGGCATCCTGGGCGAGGAATTCGACGCCTGCAACCCGGATGCGGACTACCAGTGGATTATCGACCCCATTGACGGAACCCGCAGCCTGCGCCATCGGGTCCCGCTGTTTGGAACCGTCCTGGCTCTCCACTTTCGCGGCCATCCGGTCCTGGGCGTGATCGATCTGCCCGGCCTCGAACGCTGTTACAGCGGTGCCCTGGGCTTGGGCGCCTGGTGCAACGGCCGCAGACTGCAGGTTGCCGACCTCGCCCGGGACGACACTCTCGAGCAGGAGATCCTGTCGGTTGGAGAGAGGTCCCAGTTTCACAAGGCGGGCAAGGCCGACCTGCTGGAACAACTCTATCGGTCCCATCCCAGCGTTCGGACCTACTGCGACTGCTTCGGGCACTGCCTGGCCCTGGAAGGCTCGGTGGGAGCCATGATCGATCCCGATCTGCGCCTCTGGGACGTGGCGGCCACGCCGGTGTTGGCCGGCGAGGCCGGTTGCAGCTTCCACTGGCTGCGTCGGGATGAGGTGTGCCGCAAGGGCGGCTGCTACGACGTGGTGTTCGGCAAGCCCAGGGTGGTGGATTGGGTGATGCGGCTGTGGAACAGGCGTAGTGGTCAGTGATCAGTGGTCAGTGATTAGCCGTGCCTCCGCCCCGGCGGGCGGATCATACGAGAGTGAAACAGGTTTGTTTCAGTTGCTGAACGCGTCGATTTAACAACTAGCCACTGACCACTATCCAAGGAGACCGTGATGTTGGAGCTCAAGGACGACCAGCGCCTCTATTTGCCGGACCTGTCCCGCCTGGACCTGGAGGACATTCGGTTCTTTGTCGACGGCGAGGAGCCCAACTGGCTGGCTACCGGCCGCAGAGGAGCCAGGCTGCTGGAATGGCTGCGAGAGCCGCTGACGGTTGGAGCCCTGAGCCGGCGCTACGCGGAATGGCTCCAGTTGGATGCCGCCAGGTCCTGGCTGCACGTGCATTCCTTTGTCCGCGACTGCCTCCGAAGGGGAACGGTGTCTTTCACACCCTTCCAGCGCGCTCCCTATACCGGCCGCTCGGCCCATCTCCGGGTGGACAAGCTCTCCGAGGTCTGGATCCACACCAACAACTCCTGCAATCTCTCCTGCACCCACTGTCTGGTCAGCTCGTCTCCGGCGGCCGATCCGGGGCTCCCCACCGCTCAACTGCTCCATATCATCGACCAGGCCTGCGAGTGCGGGGTGGAGCGCTTCTACTTCACCGGAGGAG
>JAPOZE010000577.1:2332-3742 GCA_026706225.1 Acidobacteriota bacterium | reverse complement strand
CTACGGCGGCCAAAGGGGAAAAGTTGATCGCCCGGGTGGTCGAATACTACGTGGAAAAGCTGCAGAAAATGATTGCCGCCACCGAATCGGGCCAGCCCTGGCCTCCGGCCTGAGACGTCAGCGGTTCTCCAGGTGCCAGAACACACCGGTCAAACGCCGGTCGCCGCTTTCGAATCGCCGCAACGTCAGGAAGCGGTTCTGCGACACTTCGATTGTGGCCGAGACGCAATGGCTGCGTGGGTCGTCGGGGACGATGGTGAATTCCCGAGCCTGGTTGACCTTGGGGGTGCCGTTGGCGGTGCCGTCCGCCCATGTCCGCCCGCCGTCCAGACTGATGCGCACGACCTTGCTGTTGTCGACGGTTGACTCACCCACTTCCTGGCCACCGTTACTGCTGAGCAGGACGACGTCGTTCTCAGTCCAGACGACGCTCCATCGATAGGCCCCGAAGCCCAGCAACCCGCCGGAAATTTCCTCGAATGTCCGCCCACCGTCCATCGATTCCAGAATGAGGCCGTTCTTGTAGCACCAGGGACTGTCTGGCGGATAGGGCACCCCGGTCACGTTTTTCTTGATGGTCTCCGGATCCTCTCCAGGCAATGCGTGGCGCTGAATTCGGGTCGCCGCCAGGATGTGGTTCGGCCGACTGGGGTTCATGGCGTAGGCCGTTTCGGTGGCATGGGGATGAACGATAGTCGGATCGCCCCAGGTCAGGCCGTCGTCGGTGGTTCGGACCATCACGTCCCTGATTCCCGGGCGGGACTGGTCGGATTGCCGGTAGTCCTCCCAGTCCGCGTAGCGCATGCTGCAGGAGAACATCACGGTTCCATCGGGCCTCTCAATGAAGTTGGGATGGCACCAGGCGACGTCGATCTTGGTATAGGGGTCCTGGGGCGCCCGGGGTGCGAAACGGCCGAAGTCCATTCTGGTGCTGGACCAGGTGGCTCCGCGGTCTCGAGAAATGGAGACGAAGGCATCCCGGGGGTAAGGGGTGTCTCCCGACTGGTCGGGGGGTTCCTGGTGGATGATCCAGAGCGTCCCCGACCGGGTTACGGTGAACCCGGAAATATGTTGGGGCGTTTCGATGTCCTCGAGTCCGATGGGTACCGAGCTCCAGGTCTTGCCCTGGTCGCTGCTCTTGAACAATCCGGGGTCGGTGGTGGTTGAGTTGATCCAGATGGTGTCGTCCGGTCCCCGCACCATATTGTTGGCGGATGCCCGACCGGAAGGGTCGATGACCACCTCCTCGTCCAGGACCAGTTCCAGGTTGGCGTAATGCAGACGGTGGCCGCCGCATCCATGAGCCATGATGCCGCAGGCCAGGGCGAATGCCAGCAGTCCTGAAATTCCCGCGGTCCAGTGGGTGAGGGGCGCTTTTGCCATTGAACTTATCGAAGCATGAAGAGGGCG
>JAPOZE010000577.1:0-2322 GCA_026706225.1 Acidobacteriota bacterium | reverse complement strand
GAGGGCGCGGCCGGGATCACGAAGAGTTCCGGTCCCATACCGCTGTTGATCGGAGGAAGAGCGCATTATACTATCGATTGCTGCCGTTCGGTCGGTTCGGTTTGGGGGGATCCATGGATCTGGGATTGAAGGGCAAGCGAGCCATCGTTACCGGGGGCAGCCGCGGAATCGGCCGCTGCTGCGCGCTGGGGCTGGCCGGTGAAGGCGCTCGGGTCTGTGTGACGGCTCGCACCCGAAACTTGCTGGAGGAGGCCAGGGCAGAGGTCGACCGGGCCGGTGGCGAGGGGTGGGCGGTTCCCAGCGACCTGACCACTCGGGAAGGGTGCCGGCGGGTGGTGGATGAGACGGTGGGACGCTGGGACGGGGTGGACATATTGGTAAACTGCGCCGGTGCGGCCAGGATGACCGATATCCTGGAGCTCTCGACCGAAGTCATCGAGGAGGGACTGGGACTCAAGAGCTATGGCTATCTGCGCATGGCCCAACTGGTCATTCCGCACATGAAGCGGAACCGGTGGGGGCGCATCGTCAACATCGCCGGAGGGGCGGGAACCAGCCCGACTCGAGCCAACATACCACTGAGCGTGTCCAATGTGGCCGTATTGAACATGACCCGGGCCCTTTCCGACGCCGTCTCCGGAGAGGGGATCCTGGTCAACACCATCTGCCCGGGACTGACCAGGACCCAGCGAGCCAGGGACCTGCAGCGCGACAGGGCCTCCGAGGAAGGGCGAAGCGTGGACGAGATTCTGGCGGAGATCGGACGGAAGCTGCCGGCGGGGCGTTTGGCCGAACCGGAAGAGATCGCGAGCATGGTGGTTTTCCTGGCCTCCGAGCCCTGCTCCTACCTTTTCGGCAGCTCCCTCTACATGGACGGAGGAGATAGGCGAGGAATTCCTTAGGTCGGTCCGTTTCTTCCCCGCGAGGCCGGCCCAGGGTTGAGGTTCTCCGGCGCTTGCCTTATTCTTGGCTCTCCGGCGCGGTTCCGGGTGGATCCCGCGCGGCCTGCCGAAGGCCGCGGAATCGCGGGTAACGGATGGGCGGCTGAGGTGACGGCATGTTCAACAGCGGCAATCTCCGGCACAATCTCCGGCAGGGCCAGGCTGGCCGCCAGTCCTGATCCCGTTCTTCGGACGCCCTTTTGCCTTGGTTGAACCCTTCCATCAGGTGGAGTGCTCATGAATACCAAAACCCTGCAGGCGGAATCCCAGATCTTTCAGTCCTACATTGAAGCCACGCCGACCTCTGCCGAACTCTACAGGAGGGCGCAGCAGGTCTTTCCCTGCGGCGTCACCCATCAGGCCCGGGTGCTGGAACCTCATCCCGTGTTTGTCGCCCGGGCTCAGGGATCCCGCAAGTGGGACGTGGACGGGCGGGAGTATGTGGACTATTTCGGTGGCCACGGGGCGCTGATGCTTGGCCACAACCATCCCGTGGTCCAGGAGGCGGTCCGGGAACAGGTCTCACGCGGAACGCACTACGGGTCCTCCCATCAACTGGAGCTGGAGTGGGCGGAACTGATTCAGTCCCTGGTTCCCAGCGCAGAGCGGGTTCGCTTTACGGTCAGCGGAACCGAGGCGACCCATCTGGCTCTGAGGGTGGCCAGGGCCTATACCGGCAAGCCCAAGCTGGTTCGCTTTGCCACCCACTTCCATGGATGGCATGACCACGTGGCCTTTGGCAAGGAATCGGCCGGGCCCAAGCCGCCGGCAGGCATCCTGCAGGAAATCGTGGACAACGTGCTGGTGTGTCCGCCGGGGGACCTGTCCCGGCTGGAAGAGCTCTGCGAGGACCGCGAGGATGTGGCAGCGGTGATTCTGGAACCGACCGGGGCCACCTTCGGCAAGGTGCCCCTCGATCCCGCTTTCCTGTCGGAGCTGCGACGGTGGACCGCCCAGCGGGGCATCCTGCTGATCTTCGACGAGGTCGTTTCGGGGTTCCGCTGTTCCCTGGGCGGGGCCCAGGGTTACTACGGCGTGACTCCCGACCTGACCACCCTGGCCAAGATCGTGGGAGGGGGCTACCCGGGCGCCGCGCTGGTCGGACGGGCCGAGGTGATGCAGGTCATGGATCCCCAGGAGGGAGGCAACGGCCCGGCTCCGCCCCTGGTGGTGCACCACGGAACCTACAATGCGGCCCCGGTCACCGCCAGCGCCGGGATCGCCACCTTGAGATACCTGCAGTCCACCGATCTGATCGCCCGGGCCAATGCCAGCGGAGCCAGGCTGCGCCAGGAAATGAACTCGGTCGCCCGACGCCTGGGTTGCGACTGGTGCGTCTACGGCGACTTCTCCGCCTTCCACATCTTTCCCAATCCCGACC
>JAPOZE010000073.1 GCA_026706225.1 Acidobacteriota bacterium | reverse complement strand
AGAGGTTTCCCGCCATTCCCGCGTTGAAGATGACGGCGTCGGCCCCCCCGGCCACCACTCGCCGCACTGCTTCACGGGGGTCCTCGATGCCTGCCATGGGGCCCAGGATGACGCCATGGTCCAGAGGGATCATCACCGTTTTTCCGGTGCCGGGATTGACAATGCGGTCGTAACGGACCTTCTTGCCGACGTCGACGGTTCGTTCCTTGCCCATGGCTGGCCCCCTTCCGGCCCGTTCGTCTAGAAGTAGCGGGAATCCCTGTCCCGCAGAAATCTACAGGCCTGTTCCAGATCGGGAATACCGGTCCGCCCCCCCAGCCGAGTGCACTTGATGGCGGCCACCGCCGAGGCGAACTCGACCGTCTTCAACAACTCCCACTGCTGCAACATCCCGTAGATATAGGCCCCGTGGAAAACGTCGCCTGCCCCGGTGGTATCCACCACCTCCACCGGAAAGGCGGGATAGTCGAACCTCTGCCCCTCGGCCTGCCCGCGGCAACCCTGTTCCCCCAGGGTGACCAGCACCACCGAAGGACCGTAGTCCAGCAGGCGGTCGATGGCCCGGTCCGGGTCTTCCGTTTTGGCAAACGAGCCGGCAAAGGCCAGCGAGGCGATCAGGACGTCGGTCCGGCGCAGCACCTCGGAGATGTCGCCTTCCAGGGCCAGCACGTCCGCATCCAGCACCACCGGCACCCCAGCCCGCCGGGCCCGCCCGGCGGCTGCCAGCGCGGCCGCCCGGTGAACCCCGTCCAGATGCAGGATCCTGGCCCGCTCGATCAACCCCGGCGGCAACTGCGACGGCTGCAACTCGCCGAAGGTGGGCACACAGGCCAGAATGCTGCGCTGCCCGGTGGCTCGGTCCACCAGCACCACCGAGGCCTGGGAGAGGGCCCCGGGCTCTACAAGCAGGTTCCGGGTGTCGACCCCATACCCGTCCAATTCCCTGCGAATGAAGTTGCCGAAGGCATCGTCACCGACCTTGCCGGCGCAGGCCACCGAGCACCCCAATCGCGCCAGGGTGACCAGGGCGGTGGCCACCTCGCCGCCTCCCTGCTGCCGGGTCTCGAGCATGCGGATCTCCTCATCCGCCCCCGGCATGTGCGGCACCACACCCAGCAGGTCAAAACAGCAACAGCCCAATCCCACCACGTCAACCATCACGCCTCGAGAAGTTTGAAGGGGGAAGTTTGAAGGATGAAGTTTGAAGGGGGAAGGATAAAGTTAGAAGTAACGCAAATGCCCTCTCCGGCAAATCCGACTTCACCCGTCCTTTTTCCCACTTCGAACTTCTAACTTCACACTTCTGACCTACCCTAGGCAGGCATCGTGCGAATTCCATAGCGAGGGATTCGAATATCCCGGGTGACGAGGATCAGCCCCTCCACCTGGGCTTGCGCGATCAGCATTCGGTCGAACGGGTCTCCGTGATGCGGCGGAAGCGCGCCCGCCTGCTCGGCGTGAAGAAACGTGAGATTCAGAGGGATGAAGTCTTGTGCCTTGACCGCCGCTTCCAGGTTATCTGGAGCCTTCAGTTTCCCCAGCGCCCGCTTGACGGCAATCTCCCAGCCGCTGACCGAGCTGACAAAAACCTCGTTCTGTTGGCTCTCAATGGATTGGAAAGCGTCCCTGTGTAGTTCATCGGGGTCGGTCAACCACCATAGCACGGTGTGAGTATCCAGCAGTAGGCGCGCCACTATTCGTCTTCGTCCGGAAAGATTTTGGAGTTGTAGAACGAATCGATCACTTCCTGGGGAGTCTCGTCAAAATCCGGGGCAATCCATATTTGTCCCTTCAGCGCCCCAGGTTTACGCTTGGGCTTCCGCTCACGGTAGGGCACCAGGCGCAAATAAGGCTCGCCGGCCTTGGCGATCACGATCTGCTCGCCCTCCCAGGCCAACTTTCCGAGCCGAGAGAGCTGCGACTTGGCTTCGTGCATGTTGACTTTCTTCATGGGAAATCCAATATAGCTAAGTCTAGCTAAGTCCGTCAAGCAGGGAGGAGGAATAATGATCGAGTCCGGATTTGCAGATGTCCAGGACTACAAGCCCGCCGTCTTCAGAAAAAGTCCTGTGCATCGATGTGAATTAAAAATCTGCTCATGCTCGACTTTAAACCGGTTTCCTGCCACCAGGCGCAGTCGTTTGTTTCAGCCGCCGTCACTCCGACTTCGGTTTCGACCGGCGGCGGCGACTGGACTTCCGTGCCTCATGATCCTCAGGGGTAATCCTGCCTATGGCTTCCATCTCGCGAATAAAAGCTCGATAGTCCGCCAGCAACGCGGTCACGTCGTCCTCCACAGACGGATACCGAGAGAAGGCACACTCTCGAACGTCCCGCACCACAACTACTTGAGGATCCCCTGAAAAACCACGGATGAAGAACTGATACCGAAACCGCTCCGCCTGCGGATAGAGCACGAAATAGGAGCGCCACTGAACACTCCCCGAATACGTCTCTACCTTGGGGTAACGGCTCAGCAACTTGTAATCCAGAATGGTCTTGCCCTGGATGGCATCCAGTCGGCCAACCAGCTTCACCGTCTCTCCGCCGATGGCAAACTCCCGAGACAAGGGAACTTCACAGGAATCCGGCTGTATCGGTGTGAAATCCAGCTTGAATACAACCCGGTCGGCGTAGTCGCGACCTCCGGTTTCCAAGAACCTGTGAAACCTAGTGCCGGCTCGCATTGCCGGCGTCGGAGGAATCAAGCGCTTCCAGCGCGCCAGCCACTCTTCGAACGTTTGATCGGTATCCCTGAACCTCCGGTAGTCGGCCAGCTCGGTAACCGAAACCCTCATAGTCCTTCTCCCATGAATTTCTTGGTGCTCAGATGGCAAATCCAGACCGAGTACCGACCTGAATCATCTCGAGCGAACCTGCCGGCGCGGGACCGATTTCAGTTGTGGCTCGGTTCCGCCAAGACGCGCCAACCGCCGAGCGCTTTCACGCTCAATGAGCGCACCCAACCCTTCCCGGATCAGTGCCGACTTGCTCGTCAGGCCAGTAAGGCTTTGAGCTTCTTCCAGCAAGTAGTCATCAATGTTGACGGTGATCTTCATGCGATTCTCCTGTCTCAATCTGTCAAATGCGCGCCGCATGAGTCGTGTACATCAAAGACTACATCATTTTGCTGATGGCATTCACTCCAGGTTGGCGTTCGGCAAGCTTTCAAGGAACCACTTGGCATGGTACGTGGAAACTCCACCGATTGGCCTTGATGGCCATGGCTGGTTGGCATAGCCTTGTCGCGGCTCCGCGGCGGCGCGGCGCGATGGACGGGGCTCGGACCGTGACCGAGGCCAGCGCCTCCAAGGTCACCCCCGGTTTGGGACAAGAGAGAATCCGATTCCATGCTTCTGCGCTCACTCATTCACACTCTGGAGAGGCGGTTTCACCAGAGGGACATCGACCGCCGCCTGGTCAGACCCTTCGAATGGGGAGAAGAATTCCTCGGTGACGGGCACCCGGATGGCAGCCCCCTCCAAAGCATTCAGGAGCACAACCGGCTGGCCCTGGCCGGCAGTCACGCCTACTTCGCCCCTTCACCCCTGGAGCCCGGACAATTCGACTTCGACGGCTTCTGGCTGCGCTTCCCCAGCGCCGTCGAGACTCCCTATCCCGAAAACAACACGGTGCATGCGCGTTATTATCCGGCAGGCGAGATGGCGGTGATCGTCCTTCCCCAGTGGAACGGCGACGAGCAGGCCCATGTCGGACTCTGCAAGGCGCTGCAGCGCTTCGGTGTCGGCG
>JAPOZE010000703.1:2390-3751 GCA_026706225.1 Acidobacteriota bacterium | reverse complement strand
CGTCACGCGTGGTGGCCCTTCGTCGTCCTTCGTGTCTCTTCGTGGATAAGTCTTTTTTCTCTGGTATCAAATAAGGTCCGCCCGGATCAATCCGGGTAGACAAACTCGTTCAGGTTCAGAATCACCCGGCACATCTCCCGCAGGGCTCCACGGCGCGCGTTGGCGGGAACGATGTTCTGCTGCCGGATCTGTTGGTCGGTCTCCCGCCGCAAGAACGCGAGCAGATTCTCCTTTTCGGCCTGGCTGGGAGGCCGCGCCAGCGCCAGCGTGTAGGCCCTTTCAATCTGTTTCTCCGGATCGGTCCCCACTTCGTTCTCCAGGCGGGCGGCCAGGTAGCGGGCCTGCCGGTTCACAAACTCGCTGTTGAACAGGATGAGAGCCTGCGGAGCCACGCTGGTGGTTATCCGCCGGGAAGCGGTCTTGGTGGTGTCGCACAGGTCCAGCACCTCCAGCATGGGAACCACCAGGGAGCGCTTCAGGAACACGTAAATGGTGCGGCGGGAGCGGTCTTCTTCCTCAGCGGAGGGCTTCCAGACGGTGTCTGGATCGCTGTGCCCCTCCAGCGCCGCCCTGGAGATTCTGGGAAACATGCTGGGCCCGTACATGCGCCGGTTCAACCGTCCGCTGACCGCCAGCATGGAGTCCCGAATGGCCTCCACCTCCAGTCGAACCCGGGGCAGGCGCCACAAGAGACGGTTCTCCGGATCTACCTCGCCGTAGCGAGGATTCCACTTCCGGCTCATTCGGTAGCTGTTGCTGCTGAGGATCAGGCGATGGAGCTTCTTGAAGGACCATCCCTCCCGTACGAACCACTGGGCCAGCCAATCCAGCAGTTCGGGGTGGGTCGGTTTCTCGCCTCGCATGCCGAAATCGCTGGCGCTCCGAACCAGCCCGAACCCAAAGTGCTTTTGCCAGATGCGATTGACGATCACCCGGGCCGTCAGAGGGTTTTGAGAATCGACCAGCCATCGAGCCAGGGCCAGCCTTCGCCCGCTGCTCCTGTTCCGGGGCTCGGGCCGAAAGACGGTCTCCGACAGGATGGCCGGGAAGGCGGGGGCTACTTCCGGCCCCGGATTGGCGGCGCTGCCCCGGATCAAAAGGTGGGTGGCAGGCGGGGTCGAATCCGGCTCATGCATGAAATAGCCGCGGGGCAGGTCGATTCGGGCTGCCTCCAGGGCCCGGATCTCTCCTTCCCCGGCCTCCAGCTGCTCCCGGACGGCCTCCGGCACCGGGGCGTTTTCCACTTCTTCCGCCAACTGCTTCTGGAAAACCTTCCTCAAGCCCTTCTGCTTGCGGCTGGGATCGGGGGCCAGAAAGGCCTGCACCGCCAGGGCCGGCAGGTTGGACCGGCCCGACTCCAG
>JAPOZE010000703.1:0-1887 GCA_026706225.1 Acidobacteriota bacterium | reverse complement strand
TGCTTTCGGCGTAGCGGACCAGGTCCAGCCAGTGCCGGGCCCAGCGCTCTCCGTAGGCCGGGCGCTCCAGCAGGTCATCGATGGTTGCCTTGTAGGCGGCCTCGCTCGGGTCCTTCAGAAAGGTTTCCTGCTCTGCCAGGTTGGGCGGAAGTCCAGTCAGGTTGAGATAGAGCCGCCGCAGCAGCTGATGGGGTTCGGCAGGGGGGGAGGGCTTCCAGCCTCTCGCCTCCAGTTTTTCCAGGACGAAGGCATCGATGGGGTTTCTGACCCATTCCTTCGCCCGCGCGGCCGGCAGCTCAGGCCCGGAGACAGGCTTGAAAGACCAGTGGTCACTGGCGCCATTTCGGGATTCGGAGGGGTCTTCTTCGTGCGGCCACACGGCGCCCTGGTCGATCCAGCGCCGCAGCAATTCCACCTGTTCGCCGGTCAGCGGCGGTCCCTCGGGCGGCATGACCACGTCGGGGTCCCGCCCGGAGACATAGCGCAACAGCAGGCTGTCGGAGCTGTTTCCCGGTACGATGGCCGGGACGCCGGAGTCGCCGCCCCTGAATGCATTCGACCGGCGGTCCAGCCGGAAGCCGTGCAGCTGGGTTTGGCTGCCGTGACAGGCCAGGCAGCGCTCCTGGAAGATCGGCTCGATCTCCCGGGCGAAATCCACCGTGGGGTCAGCGGCCATTCCCGCAACGACCAGCAGCCCGGCGATGGCCGCAAGCGCCAGGGCCGCCCGAGCCAGATTGCCCATGATCACGACTATCTCCTGATTGGCAAGAATAGCAAAGGGCGATTGGCCCTTCAAGGAAGCGTTGGGTTCGGGGCCAGCCCCAGCTGCTCCATTTCGTAGTCCAGCGTTTCCCGCAGCCCCTCCTCCAGCGACCGGGGGGCGAAGCCCAACTCGCGGCGGGCTTTCCGGTTGTCGCCGATGTAGGTGGTCCCGGCCGTGACCCGCAGGCTCTCGGCCGCGTAGTTCGGCGGGAGGGGAAGGAATGCTCCCAGCAGTTTCATGCAGGTTGCCAGGGCCTTCATGGTTCCGGGTCCCGGGTGAATCCGGGGCGCCGGGATTCCGGTCAGGCGCTCGGCCAGTTCGAAGACCTCGCGGAAGGTGTGGACCGGACCGGCGACGATGTAGCTCTCGCCCGTTCGGCCTCGTTCCATGGCCAGACGATGGGCCGCGGCGGTGTCCTCGACGTGGGCCCAGCAGAAGGCCGAACGTTGAGGGGTTACGGGCAGCCGGCCCTGCAGGTACTGCCGGATGGCCGTGCCGATGGCGCTGGGGTCGCCGGGTCCGTAGACCACGCCGGGCTGCAGGATGACCAGGGGCAGGCCGGCCTCGGCCATGGGTTGGGCCACCTGGTAGTGTGCCATCCACTTGGTTCGTTCGTACCGGGTCAACCAGGGACCCTGGTGGCGGAACTCTTCGTCAACCAACTGTCCTCCGGTGTCGGAGGAGACGGCCACGGTGCTGGTGTAGACGATCCTGGGGACGCCCAGTTCCCGGGCGGTTTCCAGCACGTTGCGGGTGCCCTCCACGTTGGTCCGGTAGGCTTCCCCCCGGTCCTTGGCTCCGATTCGATACCAGGCGGCCAGGTGAAAGAGGCCGTCAAGCCCGCTCATGGGGGCCCGGAGGGAGGATTTATCCCGGACGTCTCCCTCAAAGAGGACCACGCCGTCAGCCTCGAGGTCCCCGGCAGCCCGGGGGCTGCGCACCAGGGCCGCCACCTCGTGTCCGGCCCTGAGGAGCTGCCTGGTCAGGCAGCCGCCGATGAATCCGCTGGCGCCCGTCACCAGATATTTCATGGAGTTCTCCCGATCGTTGAAAAAAGCATCGGCTGCCTTCCAATAATAGCAATGACAGGGAGTGATTATCTCTGGAAGAATGGAGGTTGATGG
>JAPOZE010000031.1 GCA_026706225.1 Acidobacteriota bacterium | reverse complement strand
AGATCGAGCGCACCATTCGCCGGCTGGCGCGGGAGATTCTCGACCACAATCGGGGCCAGCATGAATTGGCGCTGGTTGGCATCCGCCGCCGCGGGGTGCCGCTGGCCGAGCGCCTGGCCAGGGCTCTCTGGGAAATACAGGCCGTCAAGGTTCCGGTCGGTCACCTGGATATCAATCTCTATCGAGACGACCTTTCCTCGGTAGCCACCCAGCCGATCGTGCAGAGCAGTGAAATCGATTTCCCGTTGAACCGGAAGATCGTGGTGCTGGTGGACGATGTTCTGTTCACGGGGCGCACCGTGCGGGCCGCCATGGACGCCCTGGTGGATTACGGCCGGCCCAAGGCCATTCAGCTCTGCGTCCTGATCGATCGGGGCCATCGGGAGCTGCCCATCCAGGCTCACTTCGTGGGCAAGACGGTCGAGACCGACGCGGTGGAGATGGTGGAAGTCCGGCTGAAAGAGATCGATCGTCGAGAGGGAGTTCTGCTGGTTGAACCTGCTTCATGAGTCCTGAAGCCATTGCCCCAACGTCCGGCGCGTCCACCCCACCCACCTCCCGGGGAGGCCCGGTGTCATTCAATGCCAAACACCTGCTGGGCATTGAGCCGCTGTCGGTGGATCAGATTCAGTTGATCCTGGAGACGGCCAAGTCTCTTCGAGAAATCTCGACCCGTCCCATCAAGAAGGTCCCCACCCTTCGCGGGAAGACCGTCATCAATCTCTTCTTCGAGGCCTCCACCCGGACCCGCACCTCCTTTGAGATCGCAGCCAAGCGACTCAGTGCCGACGCCATCAATATCTCCACCACCTCCAGCAGCATGGTGAAGGGAGAGACCCTGGTGGATACGGCCAGAAACCTGGAGGCCATGGCCCCCGACGTCATCGTGATTCGACATTCTTCGGCCGGAGCCCCCCATCAACTGGCCGGAAGCTGCACCGCCTGCATCGTCAACGCCGGTGACGGAGCCCACGAACATCCCACTCAGGCGCTGCTGGATGCCCTCACCATTCTGGACCACAAGCCCGCCCTGAAGGGATTGCGGGTCGCCATCATCGGAGACATCGCCCACAGCCGGGTGGCTCGGTCCAATTGCCTGTTGCTGGGGAAGATGGGCGCCCGGGTGACGGTCTGCGGACCGCCGACCCTGCTCCCGGCAGGCTTTGAACGGATGGGCGCCGCAGACGGATGGCTGGCCGTGACCGATCGGATGGACGAAGCCCTGGAGGGGGCCGACGTGGTGATGATGCTGCGCATTCAAATGGAGCGCCAGCGAGAGGCCTTCTTCCCCTCGGTGCGGGAATACTTCCGCTACTACGGGCTTACCGCCCGGCGCATGAGAGCGGCCAGGCCCGACGCCATCATCATGCATCCCGGCCCCATCAATCGGGGCGTGGAAATTGCGTCGGAGGTGGCCGACGGTCCCTATTCGGTGATCCTGGGACAGGTGGCCAGCGGCGTCGCCATGCGAATGGCCGTTCTCTACCTGGTCATCGGAGGAAGGGAACAACCGGCGCAGGCCCCCGAGGGGTGAGTGTCGGCGGGCGCAACGCTTGGAGGAGTCACGAGTGGCATCCCTGCTGGTTAAAGGCGGAAGAGTCATCGACCCGGCCCAGGAACTGGACCAGGTCAGCGATGTCCTGCTGGAGGACGGCAGGGTCAGCCGCATCGCCTCCGGCCTGCAGTCTCCGGGGAGCCCGGTTCTGGATGCCTCGGGGCTGGTGGTGTCCCCGGGTCTGATCGATATCCACGTGCACCTGAGGGAACCCGGCAGGGAGGACGAGGAAACCATCCAATCCGGTTCCGAGGCGGCGGCGGCCGGCGGCTTCACCTCCATCTGCTGCATGCCCAACACCAGTCCCGTCAATGACAATCCCGCCGTCACCAGTTTCATTCTCAAGGAGGCTGAGCGGCGAGCCGTGACCCGGGTGTTTCCGATAGGCGCCATCAGCGTGGGGAGCGCCGGGGAGCGCCTGGCGGAAATCGGAGAAATGGTCAACGCGGGAGCCATCGGCATCAGTGACGACGGCAAGGGCGTGATGGACGGACAACTCATGCGCCGGGCGCTGGAGTATTCGCTGCCCTTCAAGATCCCCGTCATCGAACACTGCGAAGACCTCAACCTCTCGGCCCGCGGCTGCATGAACGAGGGGTACCAGTCCACGTTCCTGGGCCTGAAGGGCATGAGCCGCACGGCCGAAGACGCCATGGCGGCTCGGGACATCATGCTGGCCGAGCTGACCGGCGCCCACATCCACATCGCCCATCTTTCCACCCGTGGCGCTGCCGATCTGGTGCGGCAGGGAAAGAGCAAGGGCATTCACGTCACCTGCGAAGTCTGCCCCCACCATTTCACCCTCAGCGATGCGGCCTGCCGTGACTACGACACCAACACCAAGATGAGTCCTCCCCTGCGAACCGAGGACGATATCGAGGCGTTGCTGGAAGCCATCGTGGACGGCACGGTGGATTGCATCGTCACCGACCACGCTCCCCACAATCCCAACGAAAAGATGCTGGAATTCGACCGGGCCCCCTTTGGAATCATCGGTCTCGAGACCGCCCTGGGCCTGGTCCTGACCCGCCTCTACCATACCGGCCTCATCAGCCTGCCGCGCGTGGTGGAGCTCATGAGCACCCAACCCGCCCAACTGATCAACCAGCCGCTCGGCCACCTGAAAGCAGGAAGCGCGGCCGACCTGACCCTGTTCGACCCGGACGCCGAATGGGTCTACGACCTCGGACAGACCCGGTCCAAGAGCCGCAATTCCCCCTTCCACGGAACGGCCCTCAAAGGGCGCGTGGCCGCCACTGTCGTGGGGGGTGAGATCGTCTTTCGGTGTCCGGAGTATTTCGAGGAATGAGCTAGCGACTCTTCTCGAACTTCTCGAGGCATTCCGAGGAGCAGAAGTACTTGGTTTCTCCGCGGAAGGAGCGGCGCACGGCGGAGTCGGTGTCGACGTAGGTGCCGCAGACGGGGTCCTTTTCCATGGTCCCTTGTCTGACCGTCGACCCGCGGCTACGGGAGGGGCCGGGGTTCTCGAAGTTGGAGCGCCCACGCATGGGGGCCAGGAACGCCCGCAGCACCCCCCGCACAAACATCAGGGCCGCCAGGAGAATGGCGAAGTAGAACATCCATTTCATGGCAGAGGCTTACCCCCGGGGAGATGTGCGAACTTAACCCACATGCCATGAGTCTACCACCGATTCCAGGGGCGTCAAGCGGCCGGCAGGGCCGCCTCGGGGTTCACCGGCAGGTGTCGCGGGACGGTCGGGCAGGCGGGTTCAAAAGAGTTGGTGGGCCTTCAAGTCCAGCCGTTGCGACTGGTGCACCAGCACCGCGTTCATCAGTTCGATGGCCAGCCGCGACTCCAATGTGATTCCCGCGCGGATGCCCACGCAAGGGTCATGGCGTCCCAGCTTGAGCTTGAACTCGATCTCTTCCAGGTTCTTGCGGACCGACTGCTGGGGAAGCAGGATGGAGGAGGTCGGCTTGAACCCCACCCGGCAGATCAAGGGACTGCCGGTAGTGACTCCACCCAGCAATCCGCCGTGGCGGTTGCCTTGATAGCCTGAACGCCGGATGGGGTCGTTGTTTTCGCTCCCCCGGCGCTCGACGGCTGACGAACCCGCCCCGATCTCGCACGACTGCACCGCGTGCAATCCCCCCAAAGAGCCCATCAGGCGCAACTTCAGGCTCTGGTAGAGCGGCTCCCCGACCAGCGGGGGTGGATTGACGGCCGCCACCTCGATCGATG
>JAPOZE010000238.1 GCA_026706225.1 Acidobacteriota bacterium | reverse complement strand
AAGTTCTTCTTTTTCAATCGGTCCCATTAGAGTCATCATCGTTTGGCCGGCTGCCGCTCCCCGCAAGACCGCTCGAATACTACCACAGCCGGCGCCGGTGCGTCACCTCGACCGCCCCATCGGGGCGACACCCCCCGGGAGCGCGGGCGTCCCGCCCGCATCCTCTCTCTTCACCTGCCGCTCGGTTCCCTTGCGATGCGGCAACCGGCCGCCCCGGCGGCGGGAAATGTGGATAGGCGCCTTCCCGGATTCACGGTGGCCTTGCAGGAACCGCCTTGTTAAGATCGCAATGCTTTTCAAGAACGAACCCGGCGGACCCATGAAGCCCGAAGACCTGCTGCTGGCGCCCGATCTTTCCACCGAGGAGGTGACGGAATTCCTCGCCCGATTCGGATTCGCGGACCCCGAAGCCGCCGACCGAAACCTGCAAATGATGGCGGAAGACGTGACCACCCGGCTGGCGCTGGCGCGCATGGTGGGCAAATTGCTGGAGAAGGTCCGGCAAACTCCCGACCCCGACGCAGCTCTCAATCACTTCGAACGCCTGCTGGGGGTGGTCAGCCACCCCGTGAACTTCCTGGGGTTCCTGGGCGACACCGCCGAGGCCCTGGAGGCCGTGCTCCTGATCTGCGGCTCCTCCAGCTACGCCTCCGAAATCCTCATTCGCGACCCGGAGACCTTCTATTGGCTGCTGAACGAGCTGGGCGCGCCCTGGCCCAAATCCCTGGACTCCTATGGCAGGGGATCCCGCCGGTCCATCGCCCGGGGTTGGGCCGAAGAGGATCAACTGAGGGCTCTGGCCCGCTTCAAGCGCCGGGAGATGCTGCGCATCAGCGCCCGCGACATTCTGAGAGTCATCGACGTGGGCGACACCACCACCGAGCTGTCCCGGCTGGCCGAGTCCGTCATCGACCGCGTGTACGAGATTTGCCGAGCCCGCCTGGTGAGCCGGCACGGGATCCCCCAAACGCCCGATGGCCGGGGCGGCATGAGGGAAGCCCGCTTCACCGTGCTGGGAATGGGCAAGCTGGGTGGCGAGGAGCTCAACTACAGCTCCGATATCGACTTGATCTATTGCTACGACGGGGAGGAAGGCCGCACCGCCGCCACCGGGGCAGGCTCCGATGCCCCCCTCTCGAGCGGTTCTCCCAACACCGTTTCAAATCGTGACTTCTTTACCAAGCTGGCCCGCATGATCACCCAGGTCTTGTCGGAGTCGACCGTTGAAGGGGCTTTCTACCGGGTGGATTTGCGCCTGCGGCCCGAAGGGGGCTCCGGAAACATAGCAGCCTCGCTGACCGACTTCCGCAACTACTATGGAAGCTGGGGGGAAACCTTCGAACGACTGGCCCTGATCAAGGCCAGGCCCGTGGGCGGGTCCCGGGACCTGGGAAAGACCTTCTGCGAGACCTTTCGGCCCTTTACCTACCGCAAGTTCCTGGATTTTGCCTCTCTGGACGAACTACAGGAGATCAAGAACCGCATCAACGCCAAGCTGGATTCAACCGGAAAACAGGGGCGGAACGTCAAGCTGGGAAAGGGCGGCATTCGCGAACTCGAATTCTTCGTCCAGGCACTTCAGCTCATCTACGGAGGCCGCCAACCGCACCTGCAGCAGGGGCAGACGGTGCGCGCCCTGGAAGCGCTGCACCGGGCCCGATTCCTCAATGCGCGGGAACATCGCGGCTTGCAGGAAGCCTACCGGTTTCTGCGCGACCTGGAACACAAGCTTCAGATGGTCTCTCATTTCCAGACCCACGAATTGCCGGAGAAGCAGGAGGATCTCTACAAGTGCGCCCGGCGAATGGGGATTGGCGGCGACGACCTTTCGAAAACCGTGGAAGGGTTGCGGCAAGCCTACGCCCGGCACACGTCGCTGGTGCACCGCATGTTCGGAGACCTGGTGGCCTGGCGTCGAGGGGGCGCCGCCGGCGTCGAAATCAGGGAAGCGGCCCTGGTGCTCCAATCGGGACTTCCGCAGCAGGAAGCCCACGACATGCTTGCCGCCCGCGGATTCTCGGACTTGAGAACCGCCTACCACCAGATCACCCTGTTGCGGGATGCCCCGTCCTTTGCGCATGCCCCTTCCCGGATGCGCAACCTGCTGGCCAACCTGATGCCCGGACTGCTGAGCGGGCTGCAGACCAGCCCCGACCCCGACGCCGGCCTGTCCGCATTCGAAAGTTTCGCCGACGCCCTGGGCGACCGGGATTCGCTCTACGGCTTGCTGAACGAGTCCCCGGGTGTTCTGGTCCGACTCCTGAGACTGCTCTCCTCCAGCCGATTTCTTTCGGACTTCCTCTGCAGAAGGCCCGAATTCTTCGACACCCTGGTCCGCCCCGAGGAGTTGAAACGGCAGAAGACACTCTCGCGCTTCTCGGCCGAGTTGGGCTCCCTGCTCCGGATAGCCGGCAACGATCGGGAAAAACGCGCCTGTCTGAGGCGGTACCAGCAGACCGAGATGTTCCGAATCGGGATGAAGGACGTCTTGGGCGAGTTGAGCCGGGACCGGGTCGGCAGACAGATGGCCGCCCTGGCCGAGTGCTGTCTTCTGGCCGCCTTCGATTTGGCCTGCGAAAGCCTGGTAGACCGATTCGGCCCGGGCTTCCCCGGCTGGGCGCGCCAACAGGTGGCCATACTGGCCATGGGGAAGCTGGGCGGCAACGACCTCAGCTACCACTCCGACCTGGACCTGGTCTACCTCTATGCCGACCAGGAGGCCGCGGCAGCCTGGGAGAGCCAGCGGCGCTGCCTTCGTCTGGTCGAGCGCCTCGACGAAATCCTCTCGGTGTCACAGGGCGAGGGAACCATCTATCACATCGACACCCGGCTGCGGCCCATGGGGAGCAAGGGGGAATTGGTCACTCCTGCATCCCGTTATCGGGAATACCTGGCCACGCGCGCGGAAGCCTGGGAACGCCTGGCGCTGTCCCACCACCGCTTCATTTCGGGTGGACGCCGCCTGCAGCGACAGATCGGCGCCATGATCGACGGGTTTGTCTATGAGCCGGAGTTGAGGCCGGAGGAGGTCTCCCAGATCGGAC
The DNA here is from genome assembly GCA_026706225.1 of Acidobacteriota bacterium. Next base: position 715 of record JAPOZE010000238.1, on the reverse strand, counting down.
ACCTCCGCCGCCGCATGGAAGTCGAGTTGGGGAGAGAGGCCCAGCAGGCCCGCTTCCACTTGAAAGCCGGAGCCGGTGGCCTGCAGGATGTGGAATTCGCCACCCAGTTATTGCAGCTCAAGCATGGAGGAGAGCACCCCGAGCTCCGCACCCCGCATACACTCACCGCCATGGGTCGGCTGGAAAGACTGGGGTTGCTGGGCACGGATGCGGTTCATGACCTGTCGGAGGGCTACCGATTCCTGCGCCGGCTGGAAAACTGCCTCCGAATTGCAGCCACCGACGGCGTCTCCACCATCGCTCGCGACCCCGGGCATCTTCGCAAGCTGATTCTTCTGCTGGGGGAACCCAGGGCGCCTTACTGTCAATCCCCGGAAGCCTTCACCGACCACTACCTGGCGACCACCCGGCGGATCCGAAGCCACTACCGGGAAATCGTGGCCAGTCTGGGGGGAGAATTGTGAGTTTTGGATGGTAGATTTTGGAATTGAGGAGAAAATCACCGCCGGCTCTTCCGAAGCATCGGCCGTCGCCGATCCACAATCAATCTGCGACAGACAATCCCTCACCGGAAGGTCGGGTCAATTGACGTCCTTTTCTCCGGTGCGGATGTTGTATCCCTCATCTACCGGAAGGACGAAAATCCGGCCGTCTCCGATTTCTCCGGTTCTGGCGGTCTCGATGACGACTTTCAGCACCTCGTCCACCTGATCAT
>JAPOZE010000691.1 GCA_026706225.1 Acidobacteriota bacterium | reverse complement strand
GACCGATATGTCTCATAAATACAAGCACTTAACTGTTAATGGATCGTCTTTTTTGTGGTGAAGTTCCGGCTAGAATAGCGGCTGGCCGACCATTCCCGGTTCCGGGGGGAGGCCGAACTCGGCCAGGATGGTGGGAGCCAAATCGGTCAGGGCCGGCTTCTCCAGTCGGATCCTGCGGTTGCTGATCAGAATCCCGGGGACCGCCTCGGCGTGGATCAGGTGGTCCCCGCTCCACTTGTCGAGGTTGTCCTCCAGCACCGGCTCGGGGAACCTGCCCAGGGTGGTCTCCCAGGAAGCCCGGTAGCCCCGGTGGTAGCCGAGGACCAGGTCGGGGCCCTCCCGCAGCAGGGGGCCGCTGTAGATCGAGTCCGGCCGGTGCGCCCGGGCCACCACCGCCTCTCCGGATTGCGGATCGCGCAACGCCAGCAGCCGGGTCGCGATCTCCTGGAGAAGCGCCTCCTCTTCCGCTCCTCTCTGGACGATTCCCCTGGGTTCCCTGCCGTAGAGGTTGAGGTAGAGGCCGTTGAAGCCGAATCCGTAGGCCCGGGTCCGGCTCCAGTCGACGTTGCGCAGCATGCCTTCCTCGGAGCCCTGCAGCAGGGTGATGTAGCCCTGGTGGCGCAGCCAGGTGTTCAGGTGAAAAGCGCGGTAGAAGGGAGCGAACCCGTGATCCGACATCACCAGCAGGGTGGTGCGGTCGTCGACCTCCTCCAACACCCGACCCAGGACCCGGTCCATCTCGAGGTAAGTGTCGGCAATCGTCCCGGCATGGGGTGAATCCGGCCGGAAGCCCGGATGCCGGGGATCCATGGCGCTCCAGAACATGTGGCAGATCTGGTCCAGCCGGCCCAGATAGAAGAAGAACAAGCCCTCCCGGAAGTCCCTCAAACCGGTCTCCAGCATCCGAAGCTCTTCCTCGAAAACCGAGTCCGCCTGCTGCAGGAACTCTTCCTCGTCCAGGACGCCCGAGGAAAGGGCCTTGGTGTCTTCGGGAATGCCCAGCGTGGAATAGAGGCCGATCTGCTCGCACAGTCGATGGCTGTAGTCGGCCGGATGGGAGATGGGAAGGGCGGGATGGGAGGGATGGATATTGACCGGGCTCAGGTAGATCTGCAGGGCGGGGGCTGCCTGCTTCAGATAGAAGCGGCAGATCCCCCGTACGCTGTGAAGCAAGGGGACCAGCTCGAATTCGACCTCGACCCACTGGCTCCAGCTCCCTTCCTGAAGCAGAAATTGGCGGCCTCCGAGCTCGATCCGCACCACCCGGCTCTCGGGATCGACGGTTCCCCGAAAGCTCGTCCAGGCCTGGTCGACATCGGTCCTGAAGGGATTGGGCGGCCCCGTGATTCGGGCCTGGAAACTCCGGTTGCGGACCGTCAGAGGAACGACCTTCCCCCCGGAGATTTCTCCAGAGTGAAGCTCGGGATCCTGGGTGTAGAAGGAGAAGGTGCCGTAGGTCCCCTGAAGATCGGGGGTTCCCATCCCCGAGAGCTGTCGGGCGGACTCGCCGGCCGGCGGGAAGTTGGCGGGCGCCCGCAGGATGGTGGAGGGCGTCTGGTGGCGGCCGAGGATTTCCCAGAAGGCGGCGCCCTTGCGCAGCAGCGTCACCCGGCCCGCCGAGAGCGGCACTCTCCAGGACCCCAGAGACAGGGCGTAAGCGCCCTCCTGGCTGCGGGAGGTGGACAGGTAGGGGGACAGGGTGGCCGGGTCCCGGTGAATGAAGTCGAAGATTCCGTGCCCGCCCGGATTCATGCCGGTGATGAAGCTGGACCAGGCAACGGGGCTCTGAGGAGGGGTGCTGGTCCGCAAGGGGCGGAAATGGTCACCGTCCATGAAGCGGCCAAAGTGGGGCATCCGGCCTTCCTTCACGAATTTCGCCAGCAGGACCGGGTCCATGCCGTCGATGCCCAGCACGATGACCTTTTTGGGGGTGGCTGTCCCGGGGGGAGGGCCGGACTGGCAGCCGGTCAGCGCCAGGGACAGGCCCAGACCGGGCAGCCATGCCCATCCTCGCCGCTGACCGCCGGGTGGCCTGCCGGATCGGGATGAAATCATGGGGCTCCTCACTGGCGCCTCCGGTCGCTTGAGTTATACTACCCCTCAGGACACCGGGGGCCCGTCAGCGTGACCGATCCAAGCGATTTCTTCGACCTGACCCGATTCGAGCACCGGGATCTCTGGCGGCCGGGCGATCGGGTGTGGGATGCGCTGAAGCGGCTGCAGGCCTACCTGGAAGCCCTGGTCCCGCCAGGGACCCTGGATATCCGGGGAGCGGTCTCCCGGGGGGCCGCCCTTCATGGAACGGGGATCCGCATCGGCCCGGGCACCGTGGTGGAAGACGGCGCCTACATCACCGGACCGGCCCTTATCGGCAGCGACTGCCGGATCCGGCACGGCGCCTACGTGCGCGGCGGGGTGATTGCCGGAAACGGCTGCGTCATCGGCCACAGCAGCGAGGTGAAGGGCGCCATCCTGCTCGACCGCAGCAAAGCCCCCCATTTTGCCTACGTGGGAGACAGCATCCTGGGACAGCGCGCCAACCTGGGAGCCGGCACCAAGCTCTCCAATCTCACCCTTGTCAGCGCCAGGAGCCCCGAGACGGGCCGGCGGCCCACGCTGCAGATCCGGATCGACGAACGGACTTACGACACCGGCCTCACCAAGCTGGGCGCCATACTGGGGGACGACGTCCAGACCGGCTGCAACTGCGTCACCCACCCGGGCTGCCTGGTGGGCCCGCGCACCCTCATCTACGCCAACGTGGCCCTCCGCAAGGGCTACACCCCGGCCGACAGCCTGGTGAAGCTCAACCAGGCCACCACCGTGGTGACCCGGCGCCCGGCGGACTGAATCACAGCCGGCTACAGGTAGATCTCGCGGGCGTGCCCCCGCAGGTCCATTTCGTAGTCGATGTCGACCACGGGCGGGCGGGCATAGTGCCACTGCAGGCCCCGGAGACTGGCAGGGCCCATCCGGGAGTGAATGTCCTCCTCGATGAAGGGGTGAATGTCGAACACGGTATAGACCGTGACCCCGGTCACCTGGGACCAGTCCTTCTCCAGGTCCACCAGGCGCTGATCCAGGATTTGCATCACGGCCGAGTTCTTTTCCCGGATCGCCTCGGCCGAGGTGTCGCCACGGCGGACGATGGTGCTGTCTCCTTCGGGTGAGACGGTGATTTCGCCGGCCCCGGCAGCCACGAAGGTGGACCGTTGCAGGCCGGGCGCCGGAGCGGTGAAGGCAAAGCCAAACAGCGAGGTCTCGGCCGGAGGCCCCACCACCGGGGCCACGTTGGTTCTGGCCATGGGGTTGACCCCGTCCACCAGGATCCGCCAATCGGACACCAGCGACCGGTATCCCTGATTGAATTCGGTGAAGCCCTCGGCGGTAAAGGGGCGGGCGCAACGCAACTCGATGGCGCACAGCGCCTGGCGCGGCCTCCCCTGCTCCTTCAGAAAGGCATCGATGAGATCGAAACCCTGCCGCCAGGGCAGCAACTCCTTCAGCGTGACGCGCACGATCTCGTAGCCCGGCGCGGAAACCACTCCGTCGGAAAAGGCTTCCCCTCCCGGCGCAAAGAGATAGTTCCCTCCAGGATTATTGACAAGCATGGCCACCTCCCTCAGTTGGATTGAATACGCAAACCTTGACCGCCGTCCTCCTGCAGGGCGGGCAATACCTCCAGAATTTCCGCAAGTGTTTCCTTTTGAAGACTTCGAAGCCGGTTGAGCCGCCCGTAGAGAAGGCTTCCCGGGGACGGCC
>JAPOZE010000496.1 GCA_026706225.1 Acidobacteriota bacterium | reverse complement strand
AGGAGCGCCACCTCCACAGCCTGGAGCTGTTCGCCTCCGAGGTCATGCCCGCCCTTCAGCGCCGGCTCTCTCCAAATCCGGTGTCCACCGGCTGATTGGCCGACACCGGCCGCTGATTCATTCCATCGTTGTCCGAAACCCAGGGCTCGGTTTTTTCGTCAATGCACAGCGAGGGGCATCCGCCGCCGCTCAAGAAAGGGTGGCAGTGGCCTGCCCCCTGGCGTATAATCGATGGATGTTTCAATTCCGATCGTCGGAGCGATTTTCCAGGCTGCGGCCCCGGCACCATCACGGCATCCGCACCCCTGCCCCGAGGAGACGACCCTGGAGGTTCCCATGAGGAAGCATTGGAGATTCTTTCTGGCCTGTGGCCTTGTTCTGACCTTTGCGGCTCTGGCTGAGCCGCCGGAAGCCCTGGCTCAAAGAGGCACCGTCGAAGGAGTCGTCACGCTCGACGGGCAACCCGTCAAGGACGCCGTGATCCAGTTCGAGAACCTGGGGCGGGCGGGAAAACCCATCAAGGCCAAGACCAACAAGAAGGGGCGCTTCAACCGCTACTTCATCCCCATCGGGCGTTACAAGGTCTCGGTGCACATCGACGACGAAAAAGTCTGGGAGAACGTCGTCTCCGTCTGCAGTCCCGGGTCCGAGTGCCTGGGAGGAAAGCCATCGCGCGTTATCCCCCCCATCACACTGCGCACCTCCAAAGCAGGAGCGGGCGGGGCTAGTCAGGACGCCTTCGCCAAGCTGAGTCAGGAGTTTCAGCGGGGCAGGGACATGTTCCTAAAGAAGGACTTCACCATGGCCGCCGTGGCCTTCCGGCAGGCCGCCGAGATGGACCCCGATGAGCACGTAATCCACGCCTTTCTGGGTGACACCTACCAGCAGATGAGAAAATACGACGAGGCTGTGGGCAGCTATCGGAACGCTCTTGCCGCTCTGGCAAAGAAGAAGCCCAACCCCAACTCTGAAGTAGCTTACCGGAGGAGGATGGCGGCGGCCTTGGCCATGGGCGGCAAAGGCACGGAGGCTTATGCGGCCGTCGAGAAGGTCGCCGAGCTGGCGCCGAAAAAACTGTCCGATTCCTACTTCAGAATCGCGGCGGCATTTGTGCGAACCGGCAGGTCCACGGAGGCGGTAGAGGCCTTCAGGAAGTCTCTCCAGGCCGACCCCAACAACGCCGAGGCCCAGTACCAGTTGGCTGTCACCCTGGTCAGCATGGCCACGGTCACCGAAGACGGCCAGCAGATCCCTGCTCCCGGCACCCTGGAGGCCTATCAGAGGTATCTGGAGATCGCTCCCACGGGGTCCCACGCGTTGGAGGCCAAGACCATGATCGCGGCCTTTTCCAAAAAGGTGAAAACCACCTTCTCGGCGGCCGAGGAGAGAGAGAAGAAAAAGTCGAACTGATTCCGCCCTGGCCCATCGGGCAGGGAGCCGGATCGCCGCCGATTGCTAACGAGGGCCCGGCCCGGCCAGACACCACTTGATGGCGTTCCGCATCAGGCGCTGGAACATCGGATGGTCCAGGGATTCCCGGGTGTGGCCGTTGGCCAGGTGGCAGAGCCGTCCCCTACCGGCCTGATAGGCCCAGCCGGCTGCAGCCACCTTGCCCTGATCCGACCGATTCCTAAGCAGCAACCCGACCTTCTGCGAGTCATATGAGGGCGTGTGCTGTTCGTCAGCCACGAAGAAGCCGGTCACGCCCCGGGTAACGGGGTGCTCCGCATCCACCACCTCCACGCCAAATCTCTCCAGGGGACCGTGCCCCTTGTAGCGCCCTCCCACCAGATCGAGGTAGGGGCCCTCGGGGTAGAGTCCCATGGAGTTGTGCAGGTTCAGAAATCCCCCTCCCGCTTCCACGAATTCCACGACCGCTTTCTGCTGGTCCATGGTCATCCACTGCCGGTAGGGGCGGTCATTCCCCTCCGGCCACAGCATGCCGTCCTTCAGGACCACCAGCAGCCGGACCCGAGCCAGGTTCTCGGCTGACAGCACGCGGGCGTCGACGGCGAAGTGGGGCGTTACTCCTGTCGCCTCGAAGACCGGTTGCAAGCCCGCCTGGATGTGCTCCGGTTCATGGAAACGGTCGCCGATCAGGACCAGGGCCTGCGCACCCTGGCCTCGCCCGGGGGGCCCTTGCCGTCCGAAGGGCGCCTCGGGGACCGTCTGTTCGCGGAACAGATGCTCGATGTCTTCGGCGGCGGGCTCTCCGTAAGGCGGCCATGCATAGTAGGAAGCAGGCAACAGGATCCTCTTGCCGATCTCCTGCAGCGGCAGGCCCAAGCTGATCCCGTAAGCTACCTGGCGGCGCAGCTCGGCCAGGTAGCGCATCTGGCGCCCCAGCACATCCTCGCCCTCCCAACTGCCGAAGCCTGGAACCACCCGCCTGGCCCCAAGCTGCTTCAGTTTTCGAAGGGTGGCCATCCAGGCCCGGGTGTCCCTGCCCGGCAGATCGGCCCGAGGACCGTGGATGACCATCCGGCCCGCAAACAGGATCCGCTCTCTCGGCAAGAAGAAGGCTACCGCCGGGGTTTTCCGGCCGTCGCCGCAGGGGATCGCTTCGATGAGCCGCGGTCCGTTCCCGAACGAGATTGTTCTCCGTGCCTCGGAAACGTCAACCACTCCAACGCCCCGCGCCCTGAGCGACCGCAGCATTTCGTCTTCCGGATCCGGCTCACTGGTGAGCAATAACGAGCGGACCGGCTTGGAGCTGGTTCGGGCAACGGCCGCCAGGAACGCTTCCACTCCGATCCCATGCGGCAGATCGATCAGCACCGTGCGATCCTCCAATTCGATCCAACCGCAGTTGGCGGAACCGTAGCGGTCGGCGAAGCCGGCCAAGTGGACACCGGGCGCGATCTGTTGCACAAAATCGAGGGCTCGGGCCGATCCGCCTCCCGCGGCTACAAAAAGACATCCGATCAAAGGGCCGAATCTTGTCTGAAACATCCCTGTTTCTCCCTGTATCAGCCGCCCCCCGCCCCGCCGTCGCACGGTCCGGAGCCGAGCCAGTGGGGCCCCAGTCTCCCAGGTTCGAAAGAGGCCCCGGTTTCTCCCTGTATCAGCAAGATCAAAACTCCCCAACGCCGGCCGGGGGGAGTCATTCCAAGCCGCAGGCCATGATATGCTACAAGCCGCTGACATCGACTGCATCCCAAGGAGACAACCCATGGCACCGGAAATCGGAAACAGGCTGAAATGGCCGCTGATCGTCGCCGCAATCGTGGTCGTGCTGCGGATCGTTCTGGAACAACTGGGCTCGCCCGATTCGATCAACAACCTTCTGGGGGTCGCCTGGCTGCACTTTCTGGTGCCCTTCTACCTCGCCTACCAGATCCAGTCGTCTGGGAGCGATCGGCCCTACCGGGCGCTCTTCAAGGACCTTTTCCTCTACACCCTCTACAGCCGGCTGATGGTGCTGGTGACCTACTGGATGGCCTACCTGTGGCAGTGGCAGTCCCCCCGCTTCCTCCTGGCCCGGGGAGGCAACGTGGGCGAGGGAATCGGCCCCTTTCAGGGCTACCTGGTGATTCCGGGGCGCAACATGGTGGTCTGGATCGTGATGGCCATGGTCACCGGTATGGTACTGGGCTCCATCCTGCTCCTCATCAAGGGTCGCGGCAACCGGACCGAGGGCGCTGACGCAAGCTGATGGGCCCCGCCGTGAGGGCCGCCAAAGCCGCAAGCGCGGAAAAGACCGACGGCATCAGGTCAGGTGGGCTCCCTGGGTCTCCACGTAGACCGCGTAGAGGGACTGACTC
>JAPOZE010000325.1 GCA_026706225.1 Acidobacteriota bacterium | reverse complement strand
TCTCCGAAATCCTCCAGCTCTTCGCCCCCCGCCGTGCTCTCGCCAAGACATTCCGCGATTCCCCGCACCGGCCGGCTCAGGAAAGGATGGCCAGAACCGTCGCAGAGACGTTCAATCATTCCCGGGTGGCCCTGATCGAGGCCGCCACCGGCACCGGAAAGAGCCTGGCCTACCTGATTCCGGCAATCCTGTGGGCAGTTCGCAACCGCCAGCGGGTCGTGGTCTCCACCAACACCATCAACCTGCAGGAACAGTTGATCCACAAGGACATTCCGCTGCTGCAGCAGGTGTTGGACCGTGAATTCAACGCCGTGCTGGTCAAGGGAAGGAGCAACTACCTGTGCCTGGACAAGCTGGAGGCCCTGGACCGGCAGGGAAAGCTGTTCCTGGAGGAGGAGTGGGCCGATTTCACCGCTCTATCCCAGTGGGCCCGGCAGACCTCGGACGGCAGCCGGTCCGACCTGTCTCTCAATGTCTCTTCCGCCCTCTGGGAAAAAGTAGCCTGCGAAAGCGATACCTGCACCCGAATCAAGTGCGATCACTACAGCCGCTGTTTCTTCTACAAGGCGCGACGTCAGGCGGCCGCGGCCGACCTGCTGGTGGTGAACCACCACCTGCTGTTCGCCGACCTGGCCGTGCGCCGGGCCACCGGGCGCTACCATGATGCCGCCGTCCTCCCGCCCTATTCCAGGTTGATTCTGGATGAAGCCCACAACGTGGAAGACATCGCCACCGAGTACTTCGGCGTGCAGGTTTCCAAGCTCTCCCTGCGCCGGCTGCTGGCGCGCTTCTACCAGGTCAAGAAACGGGGGACCACCCGCGAAAAAGGGGCCATCCCCATTCTGCTGGCCAGACTCCGCTCCCTGGGAAAGCAGGTCGATCCCGATCTGTCGGACCGCATCGAGGAGCAGGTGCGAAGCCGCCTGTTGCCGGAACTGGAGCAGACCTCGTTCCTGGCCGAAGGGGTGTTCAACGACTGCGCCGCCTGGTTCGAAGCGCGCAGCCGCGAACCCGCCGCGGAAAGAAAAGTCCGCTTCACCACTGATCTCTACCGGCAAGAAGATTGGAAAGCCGCTATCCTGGCCCGAATCCACCAACTCCTGCAGGCCGCCCAGATCCTTTACACCAACCTGCGGGCGGTGGATCGGCTGCTCACCAACCTTTCGGAGGAGACGCGAGAAGCCCTGCAACGCCAGAGAATCGAGTTGAACGCCTTGACCGATCGGCTGGAGGCGACAACGGTCACGCTGGCCGAGATCTTCGGGGCCCAGGAAAGCGACAAGGTCCGGTGGATCCAATGGGCTCCGGCCCGACCGGGCAAACGGGTGACCTTCCGTCAAGTCCCCCTGTACATCGGCGATCTCCTTCGCCGGAACGTTTTCGAACGGTTCGAAACCGTGGTGATGACCAGCGCTACCCTGACCAGTCAAAAGCGATTCGACTACCTGAAAGAGCGCCTGGGGCTCCAGCACGATCCGGACTCGCGCCTGGTGGAGCTGGCGCTCCCTCCTGTCTTCGACTACCGGCGCCAGGCCGTTCTGGCCATTCCCACCGATTTGCCCTATCCCGACCGCAGCGCCTTCGCCGAGGCCCTCGGCCGCTTTCTGCTGCGGGCCCTGGAATCCTCCCGAGGCAGGGGCCTGGTGCTCTTTACCTCCTACGCCCTGCTGAGCCGCACCTACCAGTGCCTGGTTCAGCCCCTGAGCCAATTGGGGATCGCCGCCCTGAAGCAGGGTGACGCCCCCAGACACCGGCTCACCGGCCAATTCCAGAGGGACAAGACCAGCGTTCTGTTTGCCACCGCCAGTTTCTGGGAAGGCGTGGACGTCGCCGGGGAGGCCTTGGAGAACCTGGTTCTGACCAAGCTCCCCTTCAGCGTCCCTCGAGACCCGGTGGTGGCGGCGCGGGTCGAGGCCATCCGGAACCGGAACGGCGATCCGTTCCTCGAGTACATCGTTCCCCAAGCCGTGATTCGTTTCCGGCAGGGGTTCGGACGGCTGATCCGCAACCGCAAGGATCGCGGTTGCATCCTGATTCTGGACCGGCGGGTTCTGGACAAGTCCTACGGCCGCACGTTCCTGGAATCGCTTCCCGACTGCCGGCGCGTGACCGGAAACAGCGACCTGGTCCTGCGAAACCTCAGGGAGTTTTTCGGGACCGGACCCTGAGGTTCGTGTTTTTCTTCGTGTCCCTTCGTGGTTCTTCGCGTGACTTCGTGGATAAATCTTTTGTGGAGAGCGCTACGGTTGCGAGAACCGCCCTACATCCTCAGATTCGCTTGAAGGCTTTCAGAATTTCCTTTTTCTCGTAGCGCAGAATGACGGGACGGCCGTGGGGGCAGGTCATGGGATACCGGGTCTTGAGCAGCTCGTCGATCAGCCAGACCATCTTGGACCGATCCAGGTGGGTATTCACCTTGATGGCCGCATGACAGGCCACCGAGGCGGCAATCTTCTCCTGCAGCCTCTCCAGGCTTACCTCCCGGACCTCTTTTTCCAGACCCTCCAGCAGTTCGCCCAGCAGCCTGCTGCAGTCCGAGGGACCGAGATCGGCGGGAAGAGCCTTGACGGCCAGCGTTCGGCGGCCGAAGGGTTCCACTTCGAATCCGCAGGAATTCAGTTCCGGAGTCAGGTCGTCCAGCAGCATCTGCTGGCGGGGGTTCAACTCGACAATCAGCGGCAACAGCAATCGCTGACTCTCCACCCTGCCCTGGCCGCGCTGCCTGAGGACCTTCTCAAAGAGCACCCGCTCGTGGGCCACGTGCTGGTCGATGATGAGCAGGGACCCGCGATCGCCGGCCACGATGAAGCTGTCCTCGATCTGGCCCAGGGGGTGGATGTGATCGGGTGAAATCGTTATCGAGGAGGCGGCCTGGATGGCCTCGGCCTGTTCCCTCGAGACCAGCGCCGCGGCGGCGCAGATGGGGGGCGAGAGATCCCGGCCGGGGGCTGGAGCAGCAAGGTCATCCGTTGCCGCCGGGCCGGAGGGCGTTTGAAGACCCGACCGGGTTTCCAGTCCGGCGGGAACCGGCTCCCCCACCGTCAGCGGCAGGGAGGCCGTCCCGGCGACACGGGTCCGGTCCGAACGGGACAGCCAGGCCGGCGGACGCGGGTCCGGCGCGGTCCCGGGGGACATGGGCGGCCCCACCTCCATTCCCTCAGGCTGAATCGAGAAGGAGGCTTGAGGCCGGGCTTCCATCAACGCCTTGCGAACCGCCTCGCGCAGGCAGTCGTGAATCATCGACTGCCGGCGAAAGCGCACTTCGGTCTTGGACGGATGGACGTTGACGTCCACTTCGCCAAAGGGCATCTCGATAAAGACCAGGGCCACCGGAAAGGACCCGTCGGGAAGGATGCGGCGGTAGGCTTCACCCAGAGCGTGCATGAGAATCCGGTCCCGCACCATTCGGCGGTTTACGAAGAAATAGAGGGACTGGCGGTTCGGCTTCTGCACCTCCGGCTTGGAAACGAAGGCGTGAATGCGGACATTTTCTCCCGAGCGGGGATCCCGGGGCGATCCGGAGTGGGACGGGAGCGGCAACTCCTCCTCCAGCTCAACCAGTTGCCCGAGCAGGTCCGCTCCGAATACCTGGAACAGCCGGTCGCGCAAGGGATCGACGGCCTGAAAGTCGAACATCCTTGACCCCGAGCCGGCCAGGGCAAAACGTCCTTCCGGATGGGCCAGGGCGTACTGGGTCACGACATTGACGACGTGGCCCAGCTCGGTGCGGTCCGCTCTCAGAAATTTCTTCCGGGCCGGCAGGTTGAAGAACAGGTCCCGCACCGTCAG
>JAPOZE010000095.1:1694-3832 GCA_026706225.1 Acidobacteriota bacterium | reverse complement strand
ATAAATGGCCTTTCATCATGAATGCAGCGACCTGGTGAGAAATGCGGGCTAGCGCGCAGGATCGGCAACTCCAGCCGTTCGGGGCAGGCTTTGAGACCTGAAACAACCTGCCCCTTCCCATCACGCCGTATTTGCCGGATTGCATGCATGTCCTCCAATTTGTTGAGGATAAAATAGCTTATTTCCAACTGGGAACGACCCGGCGAGAGACGCCGGCTCGGTCCGTCCTTCACGAAAGGAGGCGGGATGCGACTCAAGGATAAGGTGGCTGTAGTGACTGGAGCCTCCGGCGGCCTGGGAGCCGGCATCTGTGAGGCTTTTGCCGCAGAGGGCGCCGACTGCGTGGTCGTCTATCGCAGCGACCGGGCGGAAGCCGAGAAGACGGCGTCCAAGGTGACCGGCCTGGGACGCCGGGCCGAAGTAGTGAAAACGGATGTCTCGGATGAAGCTCAGGTCAAGAGGTTGTTCTCGGTCACGCGGGACCGTTTCGGCCGTCTGGATATTCTGGTCGCCAACGCGGGGATCGGGGTTTCCAGACCCCTGCTCGATTCCACGCTTGACGATTTTGAGCGGGTCATCCGGACCAATTTGATCGGCACCTATCTGACGGTAAGGGAAGGAGCCCGGCTCATGGCCGGACGAGCGGGAGGCAAGATCGTGACCATGTCTTCCGTCCACGGCCTGGGAGGCACGCATCAGGGATCGCTCTACGAAGCCACCAAGGCCGGCATCATCAACTTCACCCGAGGGGCGGCCTTTGACTTGTCCGAATGGAACATCCAGATCAACTGCATAGCTCCGGGAGCCGTCCCGGTTCCCAAGGATCCCCCGCCTGCTGCAGACTCGGCGCTTTACAAGGCCTGGATGCAGTACACTCCGCTAGGACGATTCGGGACACCCCACGACGTAGCCAGAACGGCAGTGTTCCTGGCCAGCCCCGATTCCGACTGGATTACCGGCCAGGTGATTTCGGTCGATGGCGGCATTACCGCCGGTCCGCTGATTCCCTCTTTCAACCACTACGGTCCCAAACCCAAAATGGAGTGATTCCTATGCGGAGCTGGAAAAAACTGGTCACCCTGGAGGACTGGTGGGCCGTCTGGATTGGATTCCTGGTGTTGGGGGCGGTGTTTCTGGGAGTGGTTTCGGCGATTCCCAAAATCCCCAAGTGGTCGACACTGGCTGAGGTTCCGGCGGCGGTCCCCGGGGTGCCGTTGCTGCTCCTGATGATTGGGCTCGGAGGGTTGTCCGTCCTGGCGGTGGGCGCTATCCAGAGGCAGGCCGGTCGTTTCGCGGCCGGCTTCCCTGTCCTGTTCTGCCTGGCTCTGCTCAGTTTCCTGGTTGCCGGGAATCGCAGTCTGGCGGCGTACGGCCTCAGCTACGCCCTGTGGGCGCTTCTGATCGGACTGACCTGGAGCAATCTGCTGGGAGTTCCCTCATGGCTGAAACCCGCGGTGCGCTCGGAACTGTTCATCAAGACCGGCCTGGTGATACTGGGCGCCGAGATCATTTTCGGCAATATCCTTACTCTTGGCCGGTACGGGGTCATCGTGGCCTGGGGAGTGACTCCGATTATTCTGGTCTCCATGTTCTGGTTCGGTTACCGGCGACTGAAACTGGCGCCCTCCTTCACCATAACCATCGCCGCGGCTACTTCGGTCTGCGGGGTCTCCGCGGCCATCGCCGCCGCCGGCGCTAGCAAGGCCAAAAAGGAGGAATTGACACTGGCCGTGGCCATGACCTTGATCTTCACGGTGCTGATGATGGTCGTCATGCCCCTGGTCTGCCACTGGTTGGACCTGGACAGGATCGTAGCCGGCGCCTGGCTGGGCGGGACCATCGACTCCACCGGGGCGGTGGTGGCCGCCGGGCAGATGTTGGGAGATCAATCCATGCAGGCGGCCGCGGTCATCAAGATGATTCAAAACGCTTCCATCGGCCTGGTAGCCGTCTTGATCGCCCTCTACTGGGTCACACGGGTGGAGCCAACCGAGGGCAGGCGTCCCGGAGCCATTGAGATCTGGAATCGATTCCCCAAATTCGTCCTGGGTTTCATGGCGGCCTCCTGCGCGGTCTCACTCGTGTTGGTACCCCTGCTGGGAACCGAGTCGGTTGGCCAGTCCCTGCAGGCATCCAAG
>JAPOZE010000095.1:0-1684 GCA_026706225.1 Acidobacteriota bacterium | reverse complement strand
GCCTTCCTGTGCATCGGACTGGAATCCGACTTTCGCGCGCTGGCGCGGCAAATGGCCGGGGGACGGCCGTTGCTGCTCTACTGGTGCGGCCAGACGCTGAACATTGCGCTTACCCTGCTGGCGGCCTGGCTGGTCTTTTCCGGGGTCCTTTTCCCGAAAATCGTTCTTTAGCCCGGTGCCGGCCTGCCATAGGAAGCGAAGGAATTCGGCGTTTCCCAGAGCCTGACTTCGGCAACCTGCAGCCCCTGCGCATGCGCATAGTCGTAGATGACCTTGGCGATGTTTTCGGCAGTGGGGTTGGAGTCCATCAGGTAGCAGGGTTGCCGATGCTGGTGAAGTACGGCGACCAGGGGATCCTCCCGATGCAGGAGCATCTTGTGATCCAGTTCGGCATCGATCCAGGTCTTGATCACCTTGTTGATGTCGCCGAAATCCACGACCATGCCCCGGTGGTCCAGGTGCCTGCTGACAACCTCTACTTCAACCCTGCCGTTGTGGCCGTGGAGATAACGGCATTTCCCCTCGTAGTTGAGCAGGCGATGGCCGTAGCAGAAATCGATGTGCTTGGTGACTCGGTGTGAAATAGACCCTCCTCCCTCGTAGAACCCAAACCGGCCGGCAGGCCGTGCCTCCGGAACGGCTGAAGCATATTGAGCCGATCATAGCAGAATTCTCTGACGGCTGGCGCGGCGGATCGACCCGGCGCCAAGCAGGAACAACCGGCAATTCAAAGCGATGGCGCACACTCCACTGCTGTTGCCGACGGTAGCATTCTGTCTGGGCCTTGCCGCTCATTCCCAGGTCGCCCACTCGGCGGAATCCCTGTGGGCCGCCGGCGCTCTGACGCTGTGCCTCTCATGGATTCTCTGGAGCAGGAAAAGAGCCTGGAGTTGCCGGATCGTGGTACTCCTGGCTTTCGGTTTGTCCGGAATGGCCTGGAAAGCCATCCACGAACTCCAGTTCGATGCCAACCACCTTCGAACTCTGGTCCGATCCGACGCACTGGACCTGACGGCTCCCTGTCGGGTGAGGGGGCGGTGCGTCCGTGTTTCGGACGGAAAGGCCGGCGGCATCCACCTGGAGGTGGAGGTTCAACACCTGGCAAACCGGTTCTCCAGCTTTGAGACCCGGGGAAAGATTCGCCTTCATCTCAGCCCCCCGGACGTTTCCCTCAACACTTCCCCACCGGCACAAGCAGGCGATCGGGTCGAGATCCTCGCCTACCTGCGAAGACCCGATAACTTCAACAATCCAGGACAGTTCGACTATCGGTCCTACCTGGAGCTTCGTGGCGTCTTCCTGACCGGGAACCTGAAGGACCCGCTCCTGCTGACCCGTCTCACGCCACAACCGGAATTCTCCTGGCAGGATCTTGCCAACCGGATGCGGCAAGGCTGCATTGGGGCGCTGGATGCTCTGCCGGCATCCGAGCCGGCCAGGGCCGTTCTGAAAGCCGTCCTGCTTGGGGATGACAGCGACCTTGCGGAGGAAACCAGGTCCCGTTTTCGATTGAATGGCCTCTATCACGTGCTGGTGGTTTCGGGACTGCACGTGGGGATGATGATTGCCATGGTTTTCGCCCTGCTCAAGCAACTCCGGCTTCCGCGCTGGCTGGTCCTGACCTTGACCATGGCCTCGATCGGCCTTTACAACCTCCTGGCCGAGGGACTGGTCGCCCTTGACC
>JAPOZE010000638.1 GCA_026706225.1 Acidobacteriota bacterium | reverse complement strand
CAGGAGTACGTTCCCAAGTCGGGCCGGGACATCCGGAGCTTCGTGGTGGGTGACGAGACCATTTGCGCCATCTATCGCTATGCTTCCCACTGGATTACCAACACGGCCCGGGGGGGACGGGCCGAGAATTGCCCGGTGACCCCGGAAATCGACCGCCTCTCTCAGGCGGCCGCCCGAGCCGTTGGCGGCGGGGTCCTTGCCGTGGATCTTTTCGAGTCCGAGTCGGGGTTTCAGGTCAACGAAGTCAACTACACCATGGAATTCAGGAATTCCATCCATACCACCGGTGTCGACATCCCGGCCAGAATCGTCGACCACGTCCTGAAGGCTGCCGGCGAAGGGCAGTCCGGGCCCGAGGAGCTTCCATGATCTCGGTTTCCATCGTGGGAGGTTCCGGCTATACCGGCGGAGAGGTGTTGCGCCTCTTGCTGGACCATCCCGAGGTTGAGCTGTGCCAGGTGACCTCGGAATCCAGGGTGGGCAAGTTCGTCCATTCGGTGCACCCCAACCTTCGCAAGCGCTGCAAGTTGCGATTCGTGTCCAGCCAGGCCTTGAAGAAGGCGGACCTGCTCTTTCTCTGCCTGCCCCACGGGATGGCCATGGATCGCATGGAGGAGTTTCTCGATCTGGGCAACCGGGTCATCGACCTCTCCTCCGATTTTCGCTTGCGGGCCCCGGCGGACTACCTGACCTGGTACCACCACGAGCATACCAGGCCGGAGCTGCTGAGGAAGGCGGTCTACGGCATTCCCGAACTGCACCGACAGGAGATTCGAGAGGCCGGCCTGGTGACCGGGGCGGGCTGCCTGGCCACGGCCGCCATTCTTGGGCTTTACCCCCTCTACAAGGCGGGACTGGTGGATTCGGAGGATGTCTTCATCGAGGCCAAGGTGGGCTCGTCGGCAGCCGGCAACAAGTCCAGCCTGGCGTCCCACCACCCGGAACGCAGCGGTTCCCTCCGGTCCTTCCAGCCGACCCGCCATCGCCACACGGCCGAAGTCCGGCAGGAACTGGCTCTCAACGGGGCCAGCCCCCGGATTCATCTCTCGGCCACCTCAACCGATTCGGTGCGGGGCGTCCTGGCCACGGCCCAGGTGCTGCTGGAGCGGGTTCCGGAGGAGAAGGGGCTCTGGAGAACCTATCGGGAGGCCTACCAGGCGGAGCCCTTTCTCAGAATCGTCAAGGAACGATCGGGGATTTACCGCTACCCGGAACCCAAGATCCTGGCGGGGTCCAACTATTGCGACGTGGGCTTTGAGCTGGACCCGGCCGAGGGACGCCTGGTGGTGCTTTCCGCCCTGGACAACCTGATGAAGGGAGCGGCGGGAAACGCGGTCCAGGCCATGAACGTGATGCACGGCTGGGAGGAGACCCTGGGATTGGGCTTTCCCGGTTTGCATCCCGTATAATGATGAGCGGTACTGATTTGTCGAGCCCTCCGATGGTGTTGTCGAGGTCGAAGTCACTCAAGTGGTGCGTGGCGGCTGTTCCGGCTGCCTTGATTCTTATCGCCTGGGCGCCCGGGACGGCTCTCCTGGGGGAGGAGAGGGACGAGTCCAAGAAGGATCAGCCCTTTGCCTTGCTCAAGGGGAGCTGCTTCGATCAGAGAGGCTTCAGCCTGCCGGGAGTGGCCATACGGGTGACGCTGCCGCCGGGGGAGGACGGCAGGAAAAAGGAAAGGCGTTGGCGGATGCAGTCCGACCGCCGCGGGGAATTTGCCGTCCGCCTTCCGGCCGGAGAACAGACGGTGGTGGTGACCGCCAGCAAGAAGGGCTACAAGGAGACGGAAAAGTCCGTTCAGTTCTACGCCGACGAGCTGCAGCACATCGTCATCCAGATGAAGCCAGTTGCCGGTTCGGAGTAGCCGGTTCCTCCTTTGAAATACGGGCTAACGATTCGATGCCGGCCTCTGCTGCCAAAACCATGATTAGACAACGTCTCCGGACGACCCCGGGCTTGCAGCCCATCGGCGGAAGGAGTCCGGCGCCGGTTCTCCTGTTGCTGGCTCTGATCTCAGGCCTGTTTTCCGGGGAAGGCAGGCCACAGGGCGACGAGGAGGGGCCTCGGACCAAATCCATCCGCGGCCACGTGGCCGGGCCCGACGGGGAATCGCAGCCGGGGGCCAAGGTCTTCGTCAGGAACGTCAAGAACGAGACCACCACCATACTCGTCACCGACGAGAAGGGGCTCTTTGCCATTTTCGGCCTGGAGCCGGCGCTGGACTACGAGGTCCATGCCGAATACCAGCAGCTCAGCTCCAGAGTTCTGGCCATCAGCTCCATGCTCAAGCGTTATGACAACGTCCTGAACTTCAAGCTGGCGGAAAGGGTGGTCGTGGACGAACCCGCGGATATCCCGGTTCGGATGCAGAGCGTTGAGATCCCCGGCAAGGGAGGCTTGCACTTCGCAGGCGACTGGTATCCCCCACCGGACTCGGAGGAGGGACGGTTTCCGGCGGTGGTGCTGCTGCACGGATCGGGCGAGACCCGCGGTGTTTGGGACACCTTCATCCGGGAGAAACTTGCGGGGAACATGGTCGGGGTGCTCAACCTCGATCTGGCAGCCGGCAAACAGACTTCGTCCGGGGGGGCGGTCGCTCCTTCGGAGGCCGACCCCGACCGGATGGACGCCTTGCTGGAACTGTTCGAGGCGACCTTTGCCTGGCTGGAGGCCCGGGGAACGATCGATCCCTACCTCATCGGCGTGGTGGGCACGGGTCTTGGAGCCGACCTGGCGTTTCTGGCCTCCGGCAAGTACGAGAATGTGCGTGCGGCGGTGGTGGTTTCCGGCAACCTGGCCAATGTCCGCGGCGTGGCCGAGCGGGCTCAAGACTTCCAACCTCACTCCATCCTTTTCCTGGCAACCCGGGGGGATGAGTCCTCCACCGCCTCCATCGCCGGACTGGAGCGGCAGACCGGATACCCCAGACAGACCCGCGTGTTCGAAGGCTCCAGTTCCCGGGGGTCTGAGGTGATTGCGGAGATTCCGGAAGCCTCCGACCTGGTGGTGGAGTGGTTGGACAAGAGGCTGCGCTGAACGCCGCCGGGGAATTCACGCGGTAGCAGTCGGACTCGCCTCGATCCCCGGGTTGCGCCTCAGCCCGTCCCCCCAATCCAAGTCAAGATCAAGGAGATCGATCAACCATGCTGGTGGTCAAGGTGGGAGGCAGCCTCGGCATCGACTACGACTCGGTATGCCGCGACCTGGCCTCCCTCATCCAGTCGGGACGCCCGGCCATCCTGGTCCACGGCGGCTCGGCCGAAACCAATGCGCTGTCGGAGAAGCTGGGGAAGCCCCCCCGCATGGTGACTTCGGTTTCGGGCTACGAGTCCCGCTACACCGATCGCGAGACCCTGACCATCTTCGAGATGGTCTATTGCGGCAAGATGAACAAGGGCATCGTGGAGCGGTTTCAGAAGCTGGGGGTGAATGCCGTGGGGCTCTCCGGGATGGACGGCCGCATCTGGCAGGGGCGCCGCAAGTCGACCATCACCATCGTGGAGAACGGAAAGAGGCGGGTGCTGCGCGACGACTACACCGGGCGCATCGAGAACGTGAACCTGGAGCTGCTCAACCTTCTGCTGGACCACGGCTATACGCCCGTGCTGACGCCGCCGGCCGTAAGCCGCCAGGGGGAAGCCATCAACGTGGACGGCGATCGGGCCGTGGCCGTGCTGGGGGCGGCCCTGGGGGTGGACAAGCTGGTCATCCTCTCCAATATCCCGGGGCTGTTGCGCGACCTGGAGGATGAGAGCAGCCTGATCCCGGAAATCCCCCTGGAAGAGGCCGATGCGTTCATGGAATTCGCCCGGGGCCGCATGAAGAAGAAGTTGCTGGGAGCGGTCGAGGCGGTGCAGCAGGGAGTC
>JAPOZE010000478.1 GCA_026706225.1 Acidobacteriota bacterium | reverse complement strand
CGTAGTGGTTGTGGTCCCGCCCCGGCCTCTTGGTGCTGGGATCGGCGGTGGGGGTCCGGCCGAACTCGCCGGCCCATAGCACCAGGGTCTCCTCCAGCAGCCCCCGGGCCTTCAGGTCCTTGAGCAGCGCCGCAATAGCCTGGTCGCAGTCCTTGGCCTTGGGCCGGTGCCACAGGATGTCGCCGTGGTCGTCCCAGGCGATGTCGGGGGCAAAGGCCAGTTGCACCACCCGGACCCCCCGTTCCGATAGCCGGCGAGCCAGCAGGCACCCCTCGGCAAAGCCTCCGAAGGGGCGGCCGCCGATGGTGCTGTAGGTGGGTTCGTCGGTGATCCCGTAAAGATCGCGGGTGGCTTGAGTCTCCCGGCTGAGGTCGAAGGCCTCGGGGGCGGCCGTCTGCATTCGATAGGCCAGCTCGAAGGACTGGATCCTGGCCTCCAGGGCCTGATCCCGCTCCACTCGCTCCAGGTTCAAGCGGTTCATGCGGGCCAACAGGTCGACCTGGCGCCGCTGCTCGCCGCGGGACAGGTAGGGGTTGCGCAGGTCGGGAACGACCTTCCCGGGGTCCAGGTTCCCGGTGTCGACGAAGGTGCCCGAGTAGATGCCCGGCAGGAAGCTGCTGTTCCAGCCAGGCTCACCGGGACGGTGGCGTCCCTTGTGACACAGGGAGATGAAGGAGGGCAGGTTCTGGTTCTCCGTGCCCAGACCGTATCCCAGCCAGGCCCCCAGGCTGGGCCGGTTGGGTTGAATCGCCCCCGTATTCATCATTAACAGCCCGGCCACGTGCTCGGGAAGGTCGGTATGCATGGAGTGGATGATGCAGAGGTCGTCGATGCGCTGGGCCAGGTGGGGAAAGAGCTCGCTGACCCAGCGGCCGGACTGGCCGTGGCGCTGGAACTCGAAGGGCGACTTCATCAGGCCCTCGGTCTTGCGCAGGGTCTTGATGTCCACCGCCGCCGGGCGCTGGCCGTGATATTTCTCCAGCAGAGGCTTGTGGTCGAAGGTGTCCACGTGGGAGACACCGCCGTTCATCAGCAGATGAATCACCCGCTTGGCCCGGGGTGCGAAGTGAGGCGCCTTGGGAAGCAGGGAACTGCCGAGCCGCGCTTCCGAGGCCAGGGTGTCGGAGCCCAGCCACCCGGCCTGGTCCATTACGGCTGCCAGTCCCAGGGAACCGATTCCCGTGCCGACCCGGCTCAGCAGTTCCCGGCGGGACAACGGTGCATGAAAGTCCATAGTGCTTCTCCAAGCTCCCGGCGCTGCCATCGTCGAACATCCTCGCTTTCCATCTCGTCGTCGAGCCCATCCGTCCAGGTGGTGGAGAGACGGGCCAGGCTGGCGGTCGGCCAGAGCAGAAACGCGGAGAGCTTGAGACGATTCGCTTCTGCGGCCCGCCAATCCTTCAGGAGACGCAGCCGGGTGCGATTCTCCCTGAACCCCGCCGTGCGTTTCCGCGGGCGCCGGACGGGGCCGGCCCCGATCCCCTCATGGATGGCATGGCGCACTCCCAAGGATAACCGGCCCTCTCCGTATCTTCCAAGGCCCTGGACGCGGGCAGGATCGGAATAGGGGCGGGCCGCCAGCTCCACCATGGCTGCATCGGAGAAGATCCTGAACGGGGGCCGGTCGCACCGCACCGCTTCTGTCTCGCGAAAGGCGTGGAGCGAACGGAGGACCGCCAATCCTCGTCCGTCGAGGTCTCGACTGCCCTTGACCGAGAGGAATCGCCACTCGGCGTCCGGCGCCACGTGGCGAATGCCCTCGAGCCGTTGACATTCCTCCTTCACCCACTCGGTTCTGCCAAGCGTTTCCAGCCTTTGGTACAGGAGTGTCGCCAGCCGGTCGAGGTGAAGCACATCCAGGGCCGCGTAGCGCAACAGGGCTCCCGGAAGCGGCCGGCGGGACCAGTCGGCACGCTGCAACTTCTTGCTCTTGTCGATCTCGATGCCCAGGTATTCCGCCAGGACCGCTGCCAGGCCGAGCTTCTCGGAGCCCGCCAAGGCGGCGGCCATGCTGGTGTCGAACAGGCCCCGCACGGGAAACTTCCAATCACGATCCAGGAGCCGCAGGTCGGAGTTGGCGGAGTGGAAGACCTTCTCGACGGCGACGTTTGCCAGGAGCTCCCCCAGAGGCGCCATGTCCTCGATTGAGAGCGGATCGATGATGTATACGGCGTCGGAGGTTGCAAGCTGTACTAGGCACACCCGTTCGGGGTAGCGGTGGAAGTTGTTGGACTCCAAGTCCACCGCAACGCGGGGCTGCCGCAGCGCCGATTCGACGACTTCCTCCAGCCGCGCCCGGGTCGTTATCTGTTCACCCGGGTCCCTGCCGGCTCGCTCCAACCCCGCACCGTTGGTGGGGCCGGCTATCACGTCCATAGGAGATCGTATCGAACCTGCCGCCGAATTCCGCACCTGACCGGCAGCGAAAGAAACTCGTTGCGGGGCGCCGGATCTCGTGTCTCCCGATGGTGTCCGGAGAAGAGGGTGCGGTGATTTTGTCGTGCTGATCTTGTCGCTCCCTCTCAACGCACGTGCATCAATTCGTTTGAGCTCAGCAGCACCTGGGCGTACTGTTCCCAGCGGGTCAGCCGCTTGGGCCGGCCTGCTTCCGGGTCTTCCGCCAGGAATTCCAGGGCCAGTCTCCGTTCCGTTTCCGACGGGGGCCGCGAGAACACCAGGCGGAAGGCCTCATCCACGCGCTCGCCGTTTTCCTCCACCGCGGAGAGGCGCCGGGCCAGGGCTTGGGCTCGAGCCACCATGAAAGGGCTGTTCATCAGAAAGAGCTGCTGCTGGGGCACGGTGGAGACGGTTCTCTGGCTGCGGGAGAGCCAGGCGCTGGGAAAGTCGAACAGGCGCAGGAACTGGTCGGAAGCCGAGCGCATGTCGCGGTGGACGGAGGCGTAGAGCGTTCGCCGGCGGCTGCCGAGAATGTCCTCGACCGAAGGGCCTCCGATCTGCAGATCCTGCTCGCCGGCGGCGGCCAGCAGTCCGTCCCGCCAGGCCTCCACGTCCAGCCGCCTTGGATTCATGCGCCACAGCCAGCGGTTTTCCCCGTCCACCTCGAAATTGCCTCGGTCGAAAGCGCTGCTCTGGCGGTAGGTGGCGGACAGCAGGATCTCGCGGTGCATGCGTTTCATGGACCAGCCCGAGTCGATAAAGCGACGGGCCAGCCAGTCCAGCAGCAGCGGGTGGGTGGGAGGCTCCCCCATGAATCCGAAGTTGCTGGGCGTGCGAACCAGGCCCTGGCCGAAGTGGTGCTGCCAGATGCGGTTGACCATGACCCGGGCCGTCAGCGGATTGTTCTGGCTGACGATGGTCCGGGCCAGCTCCAGCCGGCCGCTGCCTTGAGTGAAGGGAGCCGGCCGGTCCCCGGCAATCACGCGCAGGAATCGGCGCGGCACCATCTTGCCGGGATGCACCGGATCTCCCCGGATGGCCACCGGGATGTCCTCCGAGCCTCCCTCGGTGACGCTGTGGACGTGTGTCGGCTCAGGGGGCAGAGTCTCCTTGAAGGCTTCCAGCCTGGCCGTCAGAGAGTCGACGACCTTCTGCTGCTCCTTCATGGCGTCGACCTCGTCGTCCTGGAAGAAGATCTTCTTGGTCTTGGCCTCTTCGACGCATTTCTTCTTGTCCTTGAGCACCGCTTCCAGGAACTCGTAGCGATCGGACACCTTGGAGGGCACCGTCCACTTGCGGGACACGTACTCGGTGTTGAAGAAAACGCCCGCCAGGGAGTAGTAGTCCTCGGTGGGGATGGGATCGAACTTGTGGTCGTGGCAACGGGCGCAGGAGACCGTCAAGCCCAGAACGGCCCGGGACATGGTGTCGATCTTGTCATCCATGGTGTCGTAGCGGTGGCGCAGCTTGCTCTCCTT
>JAPOZE010000608.1 GCA_026706225.1 Acidobacteriota bacterium | reverse complement strand
CGCGCGAATATGTCGAGGAGATTGCGGTCGAGCTGAAGCTCTCGTTTCAGGAGCGATGGTTTTCACTGGTCGAGTTCCAGGGGGCCGGTGAAGCCTTTCTGGCCGGCACTTCGGACGAAATCACCGGGATTACACACGTGGACGGCCAGGCGGTCGGGACCGGTGACGTCGGGCCATGGACCCGGGAAATCCTGAAGACCTACCGGCAGCGCATTGAACGGGGGCAAGACTGACAGCGGGAGCCCCCGGGTTCAGACGGGACACTAATTGAGGCCGCTCACCCGCGATGGGCTGGAGGACGGGCCGACCGGGTCCCGGCCGGCCAGAAAGCTTTGGTAGTTTTCTGCCGAAACGAAGATGGTTTTGGTCTTGCCTGCCTCACCGAGCTGGCCGAAGACCTGATCGTTCACCCAGAGTTGAGTCCCCAGGGGATTGCCGAGCTTCACGTTCAGAGGTCGCTGGAGGGAAAAGCTCCGGGTCTCGTCAGACCGCAAGATGCCGCTGAACAACGTGCTTTCCCCAACGCTGACCCTTATCCAGGCTTCTTCTCGAGCCTTGATGCGCAACATCGGCTCGGCCACCGAAGCGCCGCTGGCGCCTGAAGGTGTTTCCGAGGACGGCTTGGGAGCCAGCTCCCCCAGGACACTCAAGCCGGCCTGGCCACCCGATCCACTCACATCGACAAGCTGCCCGTTGCTCGGGGAAGGCTGCGTGGGCGCCGAGGCTTGATCCTGGGAAAGCTGGGCCACTCCGGCATTCTTGGGGAGGCTCAACGAATCCTGGTCTGTCCGGGCCCCTACTTCGACGAAATAAAAGATCGTCAGTGCCCCAAGCAGCGCCACCACGGAGGGAAAGACGGCGGCGGATTTTGCGCTTTCAGCCCGGGTCTTCAACCTCGCGCCCAGGGAGGGCCGGGGTGTCTGAGCAGCAACGTACCAATGGCGCGGGGGCTTGAGCCGGTCTCCCACCAGCAGGTATTCGCGGACCGGTTTGTCTTCATCGATCCCCAGGTAGCGGGCATAGCTCCGAACAAAGGACCGTCGAAAAACGCCGGCCGGCAATCGATCGAAGCGGTCGTCTTCGATGTAACCGAGCAGGCTGGCCCGGATCTTGGTTTCCCTGGCCATTTCTTCCAGGGTAATCCCTCTAAGTTCCCGCTCACGTTTCAGATCGGCGCCCAAGGACACGACGGGTCTCTCACCAGGGATAAGGGCCATCCATGGTATGCTGCCGCCCCCCACCTGTCAAGAATTTGAGGAAGCATTTGAAATCACACCGGCTCCAGGTTTACAATCGCTCGGTCTCGAAAAATTCAAGCGCTTGAATCCCTTGAACCTGTGACCTGCGGCTCTTCGACCGCGTGGAAACATTGACAGGAGCCCCGGGCAAACTGATGAACCTCCTATCGCGACTGCTGCTGACGTCGCCCCTACTCTGTGGGCTTTGCCTCACTGCCCCTGCAGACGAAATACCCAAGGTGAGGACTCTCCGAATTGACGTTCGCATGGTCGAGGTCTATACCGCCGTCTTCGACCAGCGAGGCCGATACGTTCCGGGACTGGCGCCGGCCGACTTCGAAATCGAAGAAGACGGCCGGATCCAGTCCATCCAGGCCTTTGAGTCCCAGACCTCGGCTCTGACAATCGCCTTGCTGGTGGACACCACCGGAAGCATGCTGAAGCCGCTGCCGCACGTCAAGAACGCGGTGGCCGATCTCTTGACGGAGATCAAGCCCCAGGATCGCTTTGGCCTCTTCGCCTTCAACAACCGGCTCCAGGTCCTGGTGCCGTTTACCAAGGACAGGCGCTCGGCCCTCCGCGCCCTGTTCCGCATGCGGGCCTCCGGTAGCACCGCACTCTTCGATTCTCTGGCCCAACTGGCCCCGCATCTGGCCCGGGTGACCGGCAAGAAGGCCATCCTGCTCTTCACCGACGGCGAGGATACCAGCAGCGTCCTCTCCATGGAGGACTCGGTCAGGACCATCAAGCGGGTCGGGATTCCCATCTATACCGTCTTCCAGGGACGGGCGCTGCAAAGCCAGCTCCTGATCGATCGTCTGACGGAGATTTCGGATGCGACCGGAGGCGTCGCCGTCAGAATCCGCCGTCCCGAGGAAATCGGCCGGGTCTTCACCGAGATCGTCCAGGACCTTCAGCACCTCTATCTGCTCGGGTACTATCCTCCCGCAGAGATCGGCTCCAGCAACGGAGGGTGGCGCAAGATCTCGGTGCGCGTCCCTCGACACAAGGACTTCCGGGTAAGAGCCAAGGAAGGTTACCTGCCGTAGCCGGCCCTCAAATCAAAGTGGAAGGCCCATCCATTCCGCTTCCACCCGTCGCCTGCGGCTTGCGCGGTTGCCGCCGGTTGACCCCGCAAACCTTAAGTGATAGTTTCACCTTCACCAATCTGACACGGGAGTTGAGATTGTGCCAGGCGAAGCGCTAGGAATGATTGAAACCAAGGGGTTTGTTGGCGCGGTCGAGGCGGCGGACGCCATGGTGAAGGCGGCCAACGTCACTCTGGTGGGAAAAGAGTACATTGGAGCCGGCTTCGTGACGGTATGCGTTCGCGGAGATGTCGGGGCCGTCAAGGCCGCCACCGATGCGGGCGCATCGGCGGCGCGGCGAGTCGGCGAACTGGTCGCTGTCCACGTCATTCCCAGCCCCCACGCCGAAGCTGAAAAGAACATCCCCGGCGAGACTCGCTAAGCCGTTCACTCGGCGTGGCACGCGGACGATGGCGGCCCGTCAGCCTCGGGCGCCGGCGTTCCCCCGGCGGATACTCCTCCGACCAACCTCTCTGATTTTCTCCGCACCTCCCACAGGCCATGGATCGAGATCTTGAGTCCATTCAGCAGGCCCGGTCACTGCTTGACAAGGCATTCCAGGCTCAGGACCGCCTCGCTCAATTCTCCCAGGACCAGGTCGATTCCGTGGTTCAACGAATGGCCGAGGCCGGACTGGGAGCTGCCGGGAAGCTGGCCCGCATGGCCGTGGAGGAAACCGGCTTCGGCAACGTCGCCGACAAGATCCTCAAGAACAAGTTCGGCTCCGAGTTTGTGCACGAAGCCATCAAAGACCTCAAGACGGTCGGCATCATCAGGGAGGACAGGAAAGAGGGAATCCTGGAGATCGCCTCGCCGGTGGGGGTCATTGCCGCCATCATTCCCTCCACCAACCCGACTTCCACCACCATCAACAAGGCCCTGATTGCGCTCAAGGGCCGCAACACCATTGTTTTCAGCCCCCACCCCTCGGCCGCGGGCTGCATCCGGGAGACCAGCAGAATCCTGTCGGAGGCCGCGGTCGCAGCCGGCGCCCCCGAGGGATCGATCGGGTGCCTGTCCCAATCCACCCTCGAAGGAACACGGGAGCTGATGAGCCATCGCAAGACCGCCCTGATCCTGGCTACCGGAGGGCATGGTCTTGTCAAGGCTGCCTACAGTGTGGGAAAACCCGCCTTCGGGGTGGGTCCGGGCAACGTCCCGGCCTACGTGGAATCTTCGGCCGACATCCCTCAGGCCATTCAGGACATTTTTACCGGCAAGTGCTTTGACAACGGGACGCTCTGTTCTTCAGAGCAGGCCATTATCACCGATGCCGCCATCAAGGATCGTGTGATCGAAGAGATCAGGCACAACGGCGGCCATTTCCTGAACGAACAGGAAATTCAGGCGCTGGGCCAGGTGGTGGTCACCCCCAGGCGAACGGTGAACCCCAAGATCGTCGGCAAGCCGGCAGCCACCATTGCCGCCCTGGCCGGGATCCGGATCCCGGAGGGCACCCGGGTCCTGGTAGCCCCGCTTTCAGGCGTCGGTCGGGACTACCCCCTGTCCATGGAAAAGCTCTCTCCCATTCTGGCCTTCTACGTGGAAAAGGACTGGGAGGCGGCCTGCGACC
>JAPOZE010000594.1 GCA_026706225.1 Acidobacteriota bacterium | reverse complement strand
CCGCGGAATTTCTGTAGATGACCGACTCCACTCCGTCGGGATTCCGGACGATGCGCTTCCCCTTTCTCAACAAGACCCGTGTAGTGTGAATGTTCTCGCCGATGGTCGTGAATTGAACCTGGTTCCCGTTACTGTTCATAGCCCTGCTTTCTCACCCGGTTGCCGGACATGTCCTGTAATGACCGTCGGCCTTCAATAGCCTTGTCGGCCCTGCAGGGCGGCGTTGCGGGTCATCGACCCTTCGAAGGACCGGATCGGGGTGCCTGCCCACTCTCTCCAGCCACAGCGTGGTGGTCACGCCCCAGGAAGGCGTTGGCCCAGGCGCTGGTTCCTCTGAGAGCACCGTTGCGAAAGACGGCCGGACGCTCCAGCATGCGTTCTTCCTCGCCGTAAGCCTTCAACCGGTCGTAGGCCAAGGCCCAGATACACTCCTTTTCGCCCACCTCGCATTTGCCCTGGCGGGTCCCCCCGCAGGGGCCGTTCCGCTGGTTCTTGGCGCACTGGGACTCCGGACAGAGATAGGCGATGTCCGGCAGCGAGCAATCCCCGCAGTCGCGGCAATCGAAGCCCACTATCTTAAAAGCATGCTCCATCCCGTGCAAGGCCTTCCGACCCCCCGGACCGGACCGCTCCACCGTCCGATAGAAACCCTGACCCAGGGGAAATCCCGGGCTCTCCTTCTCAAAAACCTGCTCGTGAACCCAGCGATTGAGCTTGTAGCTCAGGGGAAGTCGTCCCCGCAGGGCGCCGAGGGCCTCCGGGGTCTTGGAAGCCAGGTAGGACGGGTTGATCTCGGTGGAGCTCAGACCGGTCTCGGGATCGCCGTCAAAGAGATGGAACTCGTCCTTCTGCGGAAACCGGATCTCCCTGGCGAAATCCTTCCAGTCGTCCTCGGCGAAACTGTCGGCGATGGAGATCACCCGCGCATAGTGTTCCAGCTTGAGGTGTCCACCCAGGTAGACCCCCCGATACCCCAGCCCCCGGGCGATGGCGCACTGTTTGGCTGCAAGCTCCAGGAAGAAGGCCCGTCCCTTGTCCGGAGACTTCGCCTGCTTTTCCACCAGGCTCAGCAGTTCGTCGGTCACGACCACTCCGGGGATGGCGCCGCTGTTGAAAAAGCGGGCCGCCGGCCGGCTGAGGACGTAGACGTTGGCCAGCACCGGAACCTGCACCCCGTAGTGGCTCATGGCCTTCAGCAACTCGTCCTGCTTGCGGGAGTCGTAGCCGATCTGATTGATGATGAATTGAGCCCCGCTCCTGACCTTCAGCGCCAGCTTGAAGTATTGGGGCATCACCTCGCGTTCGTGCCGCTTGAAGTTGGTGACCACCGCCCCCAGGAAGAACCGGGTGGGCGCCATGGCGGCTTCACCCCGCCCTTCCTCGGTCAAGCCGGCGTTCATGTCCGAATACATCTTCAGCAGCCCCACCGAATCGATGTCGAAAACGCCGCTGGCCTGACCCGCGTAGCCGCCGGTGGGACAGTCTCCGGACAGGGCCAGGATGTTGTTGAATCCCTCGCTGGCCAGCTTCCACCCCCGGCTCTGGAGGGCGTTCCGGTTCCAGTCCTTGCAGGAGAGGTGGATGATCACCTCCTGGCCCCGCGCGATCAGATCGGTTCCCAGAGTGTCGGCGCTCAGCATGGCGTTGCCTCCGGGGTTGTCGGTGATGCTGAGGGCATGGACCTGCGGATGCCGCGCCAGACCGCGAGCCAGGTCCAGAACACGGCGTCCACTGCGCTCGGTGATAAGGCCCCGGGAGGTCACCAGTTCGACGCAAGTCACGAAGGTGTCGGTCTGCTGCAGCAGGTGGGCCAGCGGCTGCTTCACCCAGGAGCCACCGGAGGGGCTGGAGTTCAAGGCCGAAGGGATCATGGCTACCCCACCTTCAGGTCGGCGGTTTCCGGAGGCATGGGCTTGAATTGACACCCCTCCACGAAGACTTCGAAGAAATCCGGCGTGGTTTCCAGTTCGACGTGTTCGATCCGCCCGATCAGGCGTTCCAGGGATTCCCGCCGGCTGCGGGAGAGCAGCACCGCCTTGGCTCCCTGCACCGCCGCATTGCCCACCTTGACGATGCGATCCCGATCCACCGGCGCCAGGAATCCGATATCGATGGCATTGGACACATTGACGTAGTTGGCGAA
This sequence comes from Acidobacteriota bacterium, assembly GCA_026706225.1. The sequence goes on along the minus strand of JAPOZE010000594.1, from coordinate 1,762 downwards.
GCCCCCTGCCAGGTAGAGCCGGTGGACGTCGCACGGAGCGATGCCGAAACGCCGCATGACAATGTACTGTCCGCAGAAATTGGCTGCCTTGGCCTGCGCCAGATTGCTGGCATCCTCTCTGGAGAGCGTGATCCCGTGTTCCGGAACCACGTTGATTTCGAAGGCCCTGTCGGGAAAAACCCCCTTGGGTGTCATCTGATCGGTGCGGCGCAGCTCGGCCAACAGGTCGATCAGCCCCGATCCGCAGATCCCCTGGGGCGCCACGCCGCCGATGGTGCGATAGTCGAAGCGTCCGTTGACGGCGCCGATGGACTCGATGGCCCCCTCGCATCCCGGCATGCCGTACTTGACCAGACCCCCTTCAAAAGCGGGGCCGGCCGGACAGGAGGCCGTCATCATGCGTTCTCCGTTCCCGACCACTACTTCGGTGTTGGTCCCCACGTCCACCAGCATGGTGACTTCGTTCTGGCGTTCCATGTCTATGGCCACCAGGTCGGCAGCCGTATCGGCCCCCACGTGGCTGGCGATCAGGGGCAGCCCGAAGATGCGGGCCCGGGGGTGAACCTGGACCCCCAGACTGCCGGCCTCGACGGTGAGAGCCATGCTTTGGCGCTTTCCCTCCAGAACTTCGTGCTCGATCAGCGACTTGTAAGGTTTCTGGCCGATGCTCTGAACGTCCAGGCCGAAAAAGAGGTCGCGCATGGTCGAGTTGCCGGCCACCGCCACCTCGTAGATCTCCCGGCGACGCACGCGCAGCCGCTTGCAGAGCTCGCGGATCTCGAAGTTGAGGCCCTTGACAATGGCCTGGTGGAGCTCGCCCTGAAACGGTCCCCCATCGTAGGAAATCCGATTCATGATGTCGCTTCCTCCGAATCGCTGCGGGTTCTCGAAGGAAGCAACCGCCAGAGTCTCGCCGGTTTCAAGATCCACCAGTTCGATCACCACGGTGGTGGTGCCCAGGTCCATGGCGAGCCCGTACAGATGTCCCCGGTAGCGGTCGATGACCTGCTGGTCGTAGACGACCTCATCCCCCCGGCGGACCACCATCGGATCCAGCCTTGATGTCCTGACCGGGGTCGCCCGCGTGAGAATCTGGGGTTTGCGCCGGAGGGGTGTGAACCCGATATCGCCGCTGTCGTCGACCACGGCGGCCTGGCAGGCCAATCGGTAGGGATCGCGCAGGAAGGATTCGCTGGGGCTGCGGGGGCAGAGTGCTTCCATCCCCTGCTGAACGTCTACGATGCACTCATGGCAGGATCCGGTCCTGCCGCAGGAGGTGGGCACCTGGACCCGTAGCTCGTCGGCGTAGTCGAAAAGCGTCCTGCCCGCCTCCAGGTCAAGGGTTCGCTCATTGTGCCGAATGGTGCCCATCTGAAATCCCTGCCACCGAGCTGGAACATGCACTTCGAGCACACGGTCCGGACCTGGTCACCGCCTGGGCTCGCCGCCGTCCTCGGCCTGGGTCTCCCAGGCACTGCGGTAGTCCAGCTTGTCGTCTCCGCCACACAGCAGAAGGTCTCCCTTGACCGGGGGCCGCCGCTGGTTGCGGCACCCGAACTTGGCCGTGCACTGATCCAGGCGGTTCTTGTAAGGGCAGCGGTAGGTGGACAGTTCATCGGCGTGAACCACCATGCTCGAGAACAGCTCGCTGATCCGCTTCAGGCGTTTTTCGTATTCAGCCTTGTCGATTTTCTGCATATCGGGCTACTAGGCTTCCACTTCGGCGCTCAGCAGGTTCTTGGCCAACTCGACGCAAGCCAGC
>JAPOZE010000439.1 GCA_026706225.1 Acidobacteriota bacterium | reverse complement strand
CGGCTCCAATCTGACCTACGAACTGGACCGCTACACCCGGTTCAGCCGGACCAGCGGAACCACCGGCAAGCCCATGCACTGGCTGGATACGCCGGAGAGCTGGCAATGGATGCTTGACAACTGGGGCCGCGTCTTCGCGGCGGCCGGTGTTTCTTCCCGGGACCGCATCTTTTTCGCCTTTTCCTTCGGACCCTTTCTGGGGTTTTGGACCGCCTTCGACTCAGCCTCGAAACGGGGCTGTCTTTGCATTCCCGGCGGTGGAATGAGTAGTCTGGCCCGGCTGGAAACCATTCTGGAAAATGAAGTGACCGTCCTCTGCTGCACGCCGACCTACGCCCTGCGGCTGGGCGAAGTGGCTGCCGGCGAGGGCCTTGATTTGAGCCGGGGAAGCGTGCGGACCATTTTGGTAGCCGGAGAGCCCGGGGGAAGCATCGGCGGTACCGTGGCTGCAATCGAGCGGCTGTGGCCCAAGGCGCGGGTGGTGGACCACCACGGGATGACCGAAACCGGCCCCGTCAGCTACGGCTGTCCCCTGGAGCCGCTACGGCTGTACGTCATGGAGTCGGCCTACCTTGCCGAGGTCATCAATCCGGGAGACCATCGGCCGGTGGCGCCGGGAGAGGTCGGGGAATTGGTCCTGACGACGCTGGGCCGGACCGGTTCTCCACTGCTGCGCTATCGGACCGGGGATCTGGTTCGACCGTCCCGGTCGCAGCCTTGCGCCGGCGGGAGTTGGGAACTGGGCCTGGAGGGTGGGATCCTGGGACGCTGCGATGATATGGTTGTGGTTCGAGGGGTCAACCTCTATCCCGGCGCGGTGGAAGCGGTGATCCGTCGCTGTGGCGAGGTTGCGGAATACCGGGTGAAAGTCGACACGCGGGGAACCCTGTGCGAGTTGCAGGTGCAAGCGGAGACCTCCTGTGACTCTGTCGACGGACCCAAGCTGGAAAGACGGTTGGAAACCGAACTGCGGTCGGCATTCGCCCTGCGCATTCCGGTGTCCATCGTGGCCAGGGGGACCTTGCCGCGACCCGAGTTCAAGTCCAATCGGTGGGTGAGAGTTTGAGGAAGGTAAGGGTGAGAAACAGGATGAAAGACTTTTTCGGGTGGAGGATTATCGCCGGGTTGGAGAGGTCGGCCGATGCCGGGGGTAACGGCAGGCCGGATTCTGCGGTAAGGCGGCCCGGTTGGGGTCCGCGGCGAGCCTGCAGCCGTAGTGTGGGGGTGGTGCTGCTTCTGATCCTGGGTCAGCCTGTCCCGCCTGTCCCGGCCGCGGAATGGTCCCAGTTTCGAGGATGGAACAGCACGGGAGTTGTGGACACATCTCCCTTGCCGGTGCGGTTCGGACCCCACCGAAACCTGGTCTGGCGCGCTGCGGTCGGTCCCGGCCAGTCTTCACCCGTCCTGACCCGAAACCGCATCTTTCTGTCGTCGCTGGAGGGAGATCGGCTGTGGGTGATCTGCCTGGACCGGTCCAGCGGCGATCTGCTGTGGAAACAGGAAGTCCCGCGCCCTCGGTCCGAGGTCATGCATCGAGCCAACGGCCCCGCCTCGCCCACTCCGGTGACCGACGGCAGCAACGTGTACGCCTTCTTCGGCGATTTCGGCCTGATTTCGTTCGACTCCGAAGGCCGTGAGCGCTGGCGCCTGCCCCTGGGGCCCTTCGTCAACCCCATGGGTCAGGCCGCTTCACCCGTTCTGGCCGACGGCAGGGTCCTGATGATCTGCGACCAGGAAAGCGGGTCCTTCTTTGTGGCGGTGGATCAAATGACGGGCGAGGTCCTCTGGCGCGTGGAACGCCCCGGCTTTACCCGGGGGTTTGCCACGCCGGTGCTCTACCGGCCCAAGGCGGGAGGGCTGCAGGCCCTGATCTCGGGTTCCCACCAGTTGACGGCCTACTCGGTGGACAGCGGAGAGGAGATCTGGTGGGTGCGCGGCTTGACCTGGCAGATGAAGTCGACCCCGGTGATCGATCGGGACATGCTCTACCTCAATGGATGGGCTGGAGGGGCGGACGACAGCCAGAGGGAGGAGGTTCCGAGCTTTGCCGATTTCCTGTCCGAACGGGATGCCGATGGAGACCAACGCCTCTCCCAGCAGGAAATTGCCGGTCTCCAGTTGAGGTGGAATTTTGACCGCTTGGACCTGGATCGCACCGGCTTTCTGGAAGACCGGGATTGGCGGATCTACCGGGCCAAGCGATCGGCCCGCAACGGGGCCCTGGGCATCCGCCTGGGGGGCGAAGGAGATATGACCGCAAGCAATCTCCTGTGGAGGTATCAACGGACACTGCCCAATGTGCCTTCTCCGCTCCTCTACCAGGGCATCCTCTACCTGATGAAGGAAGGGGGAATACTGACCGCGCTGGATCCTTCCAACGGGAGCGTGCTCAAGCAGGATCGCATCCGGGAGGCCCTGGGAACTTACTACGCTTCTCCGGTGGCGGGGGATGGTAAGATCTTCGCCGTCAGCCATGAGGGGAAGGTGAGCGTCATCCGGGCGGGAGCCGACTGGCAGGTATTGTCGGTGAACGACCTCGGGGGCGAATGCAGCGCGACGCCGGCCATCTCCGAGGGCCGGCTCTATATTCGGACTCGGGAGTTTCTCTACTGCTTCGGCGAGCACCGCGCCCCGGAGCAGCCTTTAGACGACAGGAAAGGAAGACGATAAATATGAACTGGCTTACCTTTGTATGCGGAGCGGTACTGGCCTGGGGCATGTACGGCGTCACCTTGCACCGCGGTCAGGCCCAATTGGCCAGTCCGCTTCGGGCGCTCCTCTGTGTGGGCTTCGCCTACTTTCTGATTGCCGTCCTGGTGCCGTCGGTGGCCATGTGGTCCAAGGGAGGATTCCAGGGGTTCACCACCGGTGGGACCCTGACGGCCATCCTTGCCGGTTGCCTGGGAGCGGCTGGGGCCATCTGCATCATCTGGGCCTTCAAGTCCGGAGGCAAGCCCCTGTACGTCATGCCGCTGGTGTTTGGAGGCGCTCCGCTGGTGAACGTCCTGGGCTCGGTGCTGCTTCATCCTCCCAAGACGGCGCCCAATCCGTTGCTCTATCTGGGGTTTGTCATGGTAGCCGTCGGCGCCGCCATGGTTCTCTACTTCAGGCCCAGCTCCTGAATCTTCCACTGACAACGCCCACTCAGGCATCCGGGATACCGGGCCGTACGGCGAGGGCGGGAATTCGCCGATTCCATCGGAGTTTCCCGGTTTCCCCGAACCGACCGGTTGCGCCAGGGTAACCTGGCGTCAATGCGGAAGGCAGGCTTCTATAGACGGCCCGAATCTCTTCCGGGGCGTGCCTCATACCGACTAACGGGGAAAAGAGTTATTCACGAAGGGGAATGACAAACCACGAATGAAGACCAAAAACGGATTGATGAGTTGGGCTTATTACAAAATTGCAGCGGGGCATTTCATCCTGCCGGCGAACCTGAGGTTCTGACTATTTCAATATCGGGTGCGACTTGGTGAAAAAGACTGTCTAACCACAAAAAGCACAAAAGTCACAAGTTGTGTTTTTGTGCCTTTTGTGGCCATTCCCGGTAAACGTCCCCCCTGCCGAATTTTGCAAAAGGCTCTAATGAACAAGGTGATTGTCGAACACAAAGGGTGAACACTCTCGTCCTGGATCACTCAGAGAAGGCCATAAACAAGTAATCTTGTATATCCTGCGCATCGATGTTAGTTAAAAATTTGCCCGTGCTCGACGCCGAAACGAGACGTCGGGAATTGTCGGGTGCAACTTTGTATCCTTGTGTGGATAACCCATTAACCGGTTTTTGTTCACTCGCCCGCGGAGACATTTCAGTCAAGACAAGGTGATTCGATATGGCGCTGATTGAAGTCAGCAGAATCTCCAAGCGGTTCAAGACCTACGACCGCAAGGAGGGCGTCTGGGGGGGCATTCA